>CAYPGT010000042.1:0-17645 GCA_964410425.1 uncultured Gammaproteobacteria bacterium | reverse complement strand
CAAATTACACTTCAGATGGAAAGGGGTCGAAAAACCTCTAAGGAAATATTATAAAACTTATCAAGGGGGTCATTTGACCTCTGAAGGTTGAGACTTATGTCCGATTGTCAATAATTTAGACTCTATTAGGCTTTTGAGAAGTTCAAAGCCCTTTAGTTGTGGAAGTTTTACCACACTTTGAAAAGTTTCACTTGGACTATCTAAAATTTTACTGATGTATGTTTTAATAGCTGATTTACTCATTGAGGCCGCTCTAAAGATTACGGCATATCCATAGTGTATTGGTAGAAGAAAGACATTTTTGCCAAGAGCTTTTTTCATTGTTATTTGTGGAAAATTGTCTAAGAGTAATTTTTTAAGTCTGTCTATTTGTTGCCAGCTTAATAGTAGTTGACAATTTCTGTGAGCCTTACAGCTTTCCGATTTTACTTGTAGTGGACAATACACCATTTGACCATCAACTTGCTTGTGAATTAAAATATCTATTTTTAGTCGATCATTCTCAAGATTTGTCTCTCTTGAAATTAGTTTATTATTCGCGTTAGCAATATCTTGCTTTGATAGAGTTGTTTGGCCGATTACAAGACGCCTTTCTGGTTCTTCCACATGAGAGGTGAAATCAGTTATAATTCCATCTTGTTTCATCTCTATCAATGCATTTTTGACTCGAGTTTCATTGAAATTACCCATACTATACGTCTCTAAGTCACGTACCCCATGCTCAAGTAGTTGTCTACGGAATTCTGCATCTATAGGTTCTTCTTGTATAGCTTTTTGTGCCCATACAGCTATAAATTTTTTTCCCCCTCAGTTAGCTTTGGTAATGATGAAGAAGAATGAGGAGGAGAAGATTTTGCGCTTCCCTGTCTAAAAGTTAATTGGCTAGCTAAGCTTGTAATAGAAGGCGTCTCTTCAACCATGGGTTAAAGATAACATGATCAAAGGCTGTTTGTCAATAACTTGGTTAGTAAAAGCTTATCTATCTAACAGCGCAGGCTCTTTGCCGACAGTCCACATCTCTCCAGAGTATATAAGAGATTTAAGGTCGCCTTGACCTTTCTTCTTAATAGCCTCTTGCTCTTGTGCTACTAGCATTTCGCCGTAAGCCGGTCTGCTAACAGATCTGATGACGCCCATTGCTGTTGGCATAGAAGGATCATCAATGCCCAGATGTCCTACTAAGTAGGCTAGAGTTTCATCATCTACAGTAGGATCATGAATCATGAACTTAGAAGTATCACCAGTGTTGTCTTCTATTTTGAGTTTTGGATGACTACCGCTTTCTAGTAAAATACCTTTAGTATCACCATTGAACAGTAGTGGTTGACCAGGTTCTAGGTAAATGTTCTCTATGTCCTTGGTTTCTTTATTGAGATACTTAGCAAAAGCACCATCATTGAAAATATTACAATTCTGGAATATTTCTACAAACGCTGTACCTTTATGTGCTGCCGCTGCTAGTAAAGTAGCTTGCAGGTGTTTAGGATTATGAGCCGCAGTTCTTGCTACAAAAGTAGCTCCAGAAGCGATAGCTAAGCTTACCGGGTTAATTGGTCTGTCAATAGAGCCCATAACTGATGTCTTAGTGATCTTTCCTTGTTCTGAAGTAGGAGAATATTGCCCTTTAGTTAATCCATAGATTCTGTTGTTGAACAGTAGAATTTTTACGTCAACGTTACGACGAATAGCATGCATAGTGTGATTACCACCGATACTCAAGCCATCACCATCACCTGTTACTACCCAGACAGAGAGTCCAGGATTAGACATCTTCACTCCAGAAGCTACTGTTAATGCGCGTCCGTGAATAGTATGGAATCCATAAGTTGCCATGTAATAAGGGAATCTGCTTGAGCAGCCAATCCCAGAAATAAATGCAAACTGCTCTTTAGGGATACCCAGCGTTGGTAGAATTGTTTGTACAGAGGACAATATTGAATAGTCACCACAGCCTGGGCACCACTTAACGTCACCCTCAGCGACGAAGTCTTTTTTCTGTAATGTTGATGGATCTGTAGCTGTTACTGTCATAATTTTACCTCTTACCACTCATGATATCTTCTGCCACTCTAACTAAGTCGCTGATATTGAACGGTTTAGTGTTCACTTGATTGAACGGTTTAGTGTCTATTAGATACTTAGCTCTAATAATCATATTGAGCTGACCAAGATTTAACTCAGGTAGCATCACGTGTTTATATCTTCTGAGAACAGATTCTAGATCATTAGGCAGTGGGTTCAAGTGTCTCAAGTGTACTTGAGCTACTTTATGTCCACGTGATAATAATTCTTCTACTGCTGATCTAACTGCACCGTAGCTGCTTCCCCAGCCAAGTATCACTAGATCACCTTGTTGTTCTCCATAAACTGTAGTTGGCGGATAATGTTTAGCAATATTCGCGACTTTCTGTGCACGAATTCTGGTCATCTCTTCATGTGCTTCTGCACTAAGGTTAACCTTGCCACTGATGTTTTCCTTCTCTAAGCCACCAAGCGTGTGCTCACAACCAGGAGTACCAGGTATAGCCCAAGGTCTTACCAGATCTTCGTTACGATTATAAGGCTTGTAGGTATTGGCATCAGTGTGATATTTAACATTGATCTTAGGAAGCTTCTCGATTTCTGGTAGTAACCATGGCTCAGATCCAATTCCTATTTGGGTTTCACTGAGTAGACAAACTGGAGTCATATGCTCTACTGCAATACGACAAGCTTCGATAGCTGCATCAAAACAATCAGAAGGTGAAGCTGCTGCTACTATCGGCATCGGACTCTCTCCGTTTCTACCAAACATTACTTGCAGTAAGTCTGTTTGTTCTGTCTTAGTAGGTAAACCTGTACTTGGTCCACCTCTCATCACATTAACTATTACTATAGGTAGCTCTGTCATTACCGCTAGATTCATAAACTCAGATTTAAGTGCAATCCCTGGACCAGAAGTAGTGGTGAGCGCAAGGCTACCAGCGAAAGCCGCTCCTACTGCAGAACCTATGCCTGCTATCTCATCTTCAGCTTGGAAAGTACGCACGCCATAATTCTTAAACTTAGCCAGTTCTTGAAGTATGTCTGTTGCTGGAGTGATTGGGTATGATCCTAAAAATAGTGGTAAGCCAGATAGTTGACTTGCGGCAATAAATCCAAGAGAAACAGCTTCGTTACCTACAATGTTTCTATAGTTGCCGGGTTTAATGTCGGCTCTTGGTACTTCATAAGTACCTTGAAACATTTCGCAAGTATCAGCAAAGTTATAACCAGCCTGAAGTACATCTATATTGGCTTTGAGGATTTCAGGTTTCTTGCCGAATTTAGATTCTAACCACTTGATAGTTGGGTCAAGAGATCTGTTGTAAACGAAATACATTAAACCAAGCGCAAACATGTTCTTAGAGCGCTCTTTATCCTTACCAAGTATAGGAGCATCTTTCAGAGCTTCAAGAGTCATCTTAGTAATAGGCACCTCGTATACTCTATATTTGGTTCTAAGAGGAGTAAGTATATCTGCATCTTCTGCATAACCAGCTTTCTTGAAGTTAGCAGGATTGAAACTATCCTCGTTAACGATGAGGATACCGTTTTGTTTAAGGTCTCTAATATTAGTTTTAAGGGCAGCAGGGTTCATGGCTACTAGTACATCTAACTCATCACCCGCAGTAAAAATATCGTTAGAAGAAAATCTTACTTGGAAGCCAGAAACTCCAGCAAGTGTTCCGATAGGCGCACGGATTTCAGCAGGGAAACTAGGATAGGTTGCAATATCATTACCAATGAGTGCACTGGTAGACGTGAATTGAGTTCCTGTTAACTGCATACCGTCACCACTATCCCCGCAGAAGCGGATTGTTACGGAACTTAGTTTTTCTTTTGTTGGTGTGGCCATTTGGTATTCCTAATTTAACTAATTATATCTTCGTTAATTGCTAAGCCTGTCTTATCAAAGATTAGTTCTAGCTTAATATTTAATCCCTGATATAGTTTCTTTAATCCCATCATCCAAGGTAGAGGAGAGTATCCTATTTACTCATTGAATAATATCTGTTCAAATAATTTAGTTATCTTAATCTTGTTTGTATAACCAAGGTGAGTAGTCACTTAATAAATGTGAAACAATGTTAGTAGTATGAAAGAAAATTGGCAAGTCCCAGCTCACCAAATAGAAGAATTTCAAATCAAGCGGTCACGTTATGCTGTAATACCTGTTATCTGGAATGAAGGAGAGAAGATCAAAAAACAATTAGCGAGGATGCAAGGTCTTAGTGATGTGGATATTCTTTTAGCAGATAATGGCAGTAACGATGGTTCGACTGATAGTGCGATACTAAAATCTTTTAATGTGCGAGCGCTAATTAGCACTCAAGAGCGGGGTTATGGTTGTGCATTGAGAGCAGCTATGTCTTATGCTTTAGAGCAAGGCTATGAAGGGGTTATTACCATTGATGGTAACGGTAAGGATGGAGTAGAGGCTGTCGCTGATTTTGTAAAGTGCTTAGATGATGGCTACGACTTCATTCAGGCTTCTCGTTTTATGAAAGGTGGGTTACATAAGAATACTCCTATGGATCGTTTCTTGGGTATTAAATTAATTATGGTGCCTCTGTTTGCGTTGGCTAGTGGATTCTATTACACTGATCCTGCTAATGGTTTTAGAGCTTATAGTAAGCGGTTGTTACTTGATGCTAGAGTGCAAGCTTTCCGTGATGTTTTTAAGGATTATAGGTTTCAATATTTTATCAGTAAGGCTGCACCACGTTTGGGCTATAAGGTGAGAGAGATTCCTGCAGCAAGAGTTTACCCTGATAGTGGTCAAGTACCTACTAAAATTTTAGGCATAGTACCGAAGCTCACTATACTTGGACAAATGATTGCTGCTTGTTTAGGTATTTATGATGCGAAACAAGATTAAGCTCTTGCTGATAAACTTAAACAGAGGTCTTTAATAAATAACGATGCCTGGCAGTGAGCAAAAAACATATTTAGTCAGTGGTACCAGCTCAGGCATGGGTAAGGCTTTTGCTCAGTTGCTACGCAAAGAAGGTCATAAAGTTATAGGTATTGTTAGAAAGAAAGCTACATTGAATGCAGAAGATTTTCAGGATTTAATTGAATGTGATTATGCTTATCCTGAAAAAGTAGAAACGATATTTCAAAATTTTAATACTAAGATAGATGCTTTTGTAAATTTTGCTGGAATCTTGCCTGGTAAGTCGTTTCAAGAATATGACGTTAAGTCTCTCACCGAGCTCACTAATATTAATCTTATAAGTCCAATGTTGATCATTAAAAGTATCGCTAAGAATATTAATAAGAGTGGTTCTATTATTCTTTTCAGTTCAGTCTCAGCACAGAAAGGTAGCTATGATGATGCGTATGCTGCGACGAAAGGGGCGATACATAGCTTGATTAAAAGTCTAGCCTTGAAGTTTGCACCTGATGTGAGAGTTGTAGGATTGGCTCCGGGTATGTGTAATGATACGAGAATGACAGATGATCTTATAGAAGGTCGTTATGAGCATAATCTTCAAACTATACCTTTAAGGAAAGCTGCTGAAGTAAATGATATCGCAGAGTTAGTTTATTGTTTGAGTTCTAAGACGGCACAGTCTATTACAGGTGCCGTGCTTGATGTTAATGGTGGACAATATCTCAGGTGATTTATGATGTCGCGATAATTGGAGCTGGGTTTTTTGGCATTAAACTTGCTTCGATGTTTGCTGCTAAAAAACTAAAAGTTATTCTTATAGAACAAGAAGATGATATTTGCAAACATGCCTCAGGTAATAATCAGGCGCGAGTTCATAATGGCTACCATTACCCTAGATCTCTTAGTACCCTCATCTCTTCCCACAGGCATTATGAGAGGTTTATAAGAGAATTTAAGGACTGTGTTTCATCAGATTATAAAAGTATCTATGCTCTTGCTAAAGATTCATTAATTGATGTCACTGAGTTTGAGAGTCTCTGTAATGCTTATAAGATGTGTTGTGAAGTCATTGATGATGATGCCCTTAACTTTAATCTTGATTTAATTGAAAGAGTTTATTTAACCCAGGAAGCAGTTTTTGATATAAGTAAAATCAAACAAAAGTTCTTGAATGACCTTAAAGAAAATAATATTGAGTTGAGATTGAATTCTCGAGTGGAGAATATTGAGTTTCGATCTCCTTTGCTTGTGCGTACAGCTCAAGAAAGCATTAGTGCAAGAAGAGTTTTTAATGTAACTTATGCTGGTATTAATTCCATATTAGAGAAGTTGGGTTTGGATATTTTAGAGTTTAAGCTAGAGCTAGCAGAAATTTGCCTGGTAGAAATCCCTGAAGATTTGAAGCAATATGGGATCACGGTTATGGATGGGCCTTTCTTCTCTACTCTTCCCTTTCCTTCTAAGAATTGCTACTCACTGAGCCATGTGAAATATACTCCTCATGCGATGTGGTATGAGAAGGATGTTTGTAGGGATCCCTATCTAACGTTAAAAGAACAGTTTAAGTCTAATTTTGAATTGATGAAGAACGATGCGAGTCGTTACTTGCCAAGGCTTGCAGAAATGAAATATATAGATTCTATCTATGAGGTTAAGACCATTCTTAGTGATCGCGAGATTGATGATGGTAGACCTGTTGTTTATAAAGAGCACAGTGACCAGTTTGTGTCGGTCTTGGGATCTAAGATTGATAGCATCTATGATTTAGAAGAATATATTTAGTAAATCTAATTATTGGTTCCGCCGCTTCGCGGCGTTTGCGCTGCGCGCGGCTTAATATAAATTAGACTTCCTTCGAAACCTGCGGTTTCAAAAGAGGTCTATTATTTATTCAGCCGTCCGCAGGACGAAACGCGCCGAAGGCGCGTAACCACAATAAAAATTATTTAAGTAGAAATATTAAGATGCTTTACTTGGGTATGTATGTTTTAAGCTTATTAATAACTGTATGATATTGAGAATCTTTAGCTAGATTGGTAAACTCATGGGGGTCTTGTGCGCGATTATAAAGCTCTTCTTCTTGGTTGTAATATTGTATGTAATGCCAATCCTGAGTTTGAACACTGTAGTTGTTTGACCAGGTCATTGTTACAGCTGCATGATTCCATGGTATGGAAGGATTTTGTATTAATTTCACCAAGCTTAGTCCATCTAAGTTAGGCTGAGCTGCTAAATGACATAGTTCGATAAGTGTTGGATAAATATCTATTAAGCTGACAGTATTGTTATAAATTCTTTCTTGTTCTTTTTGTTCTGGAATATATATGAGCATTGGTACATGAGTAGAGCGTTCCCATAGAGTGTTTTTTTGCCAAATGTCTTTTTCGCCCATGTGAAAACCATGGTCACCAATAAAAACTATAATAGTATTTTTTGCGTAAGCACTAGTTTCTAGGGAGTTGAGGAGATCGCCAATCTGTTTATCTAAATAACTAATAGAGGCTAAGTAAGCTCGAATCATTTCTTTCCATCGCCCATTGTTTTTAATATCTATAAAGCTTTGGCGTGTCGCATCGGATGCTGTACGAATGGTTTCTGGTATGTCGTTTGTATCATCTTCCTGTGTTATCGGAAGCTGTAAGGTATCTGGGTTATATAAATCAACATACTTTTGAGGTATTACCCAAGGTAAGTGTGGGCTATCGTAGCCTACTATCATTAAGAAGGGCTTATCGTGTTGTTCTTCTAATTTTTTTATTGCCCAGTTGGTTTTCTTTGAGTCGCTTAATTCTGATTCATCTTTATCCCAAATGCCCCATGAATTTTGACCCCTGAGTCTCATAGTATCGGGTCTGGAACTAGTGTAAAAATATTCATCGTAATATTTTTCGACTGCGTTATCTCGATGAAATATTTTTCCTGTGCCTAGGACGGTGTAATCAGCATCCTTAAAGCTTTCCATAATGGTTTTGAGTTTAGCTTGAACTATAGCTTCTTCTGGATTTTGTTCATTATCATAGACTTTAGTATGTGATGGATATTGCGATGTTAATATGGCTGCTCGAGATGGGTTGCAGAGTGTTGCAGGAGCATGTGCATCTGCAAATATAATACTTTGTTTGGCAAGTCTATCTAAGTTTGGAGTTTTAACATCTGGATTGCCATGAAGGAAACCTACCCAGTCATTCAAGTCATCTGAAATGATAAACACAACATTGGGGTGTAAGGGTAATCTGTTGAGTTTAATCTTAGAACTTCCACCAGTGAAGATACTTAATAAGCTTGTGAATAATATTGTAAGTTTATGCATTATTGCTCAATCCTGTACGCATCTAAATCCTATATGATCTGTTGCCGAACCTGCTTCCATTTCAAGGCTTACTTTAGGATCAAAACCACGACAGTGATCAGCACAGAGATATGAGCCACCCTTAATCATTGTTTTACCGTTCTGGCTACTTACCCATTCCCAAACATTACCAGCCATATCATATAAGCCAAATTCATTTGCTGGAAAACTTTTGATTGGTGCAATGCCAGCAAATCCATCTTCACTACTATTGTGATTAGGAAATTGTCCTTGGAAGATATTTATCAGCCATTTGCCATCCTTATATATTTCTACATTGCCAGCAGCATACTGCCATTCAGTCTCAGTCGCTAGGCGTTTATGCATAGCTCGACAATAGTTCATCGCATCATTATATGAGACTTGTACCACTGGATTGTAGGGTGTGTCGGCGATAGAAGATCCTGGACCTTGGGGATGTTTCCATTCTGCACCAGGAGTGAATTTCCACCATTTACTATAATCACTTAAATTACTGATGTTGGCATCTGGCTTAAATACAAGCGAGCCTGGCTCAGGATCTCTTAAGAGTTCAGCTTCGGTTTTATACTGGATGGCTCTAGCCCAATTGTTGAATTCATAATTAGTTATTTCGTGATCATCCATCCAAAATCCTGCTGGAATCCACTTCATGGCAAGTGGAGCTGTTGTTGGAGCATGGTTGTGCTCGGGTAATTTTTTAGCGAGTGCAGTTTTCATAGTTTGATACTTTTGATCGTTAGCAAGATTGTTTATTTCATCTGGATCATTCTTGAGGTTATACAATTCCTCTTCTCCGTTTATATATCTAATATATTTCCAGTCTCCATCATTGATAGCGTGACTCTTGTAAGCATTGGTAGTAATAGACGGATAATCCCAGGTCTTATGTGGGTTTTTGATGAACCTTACAAGGCTGTGCCCATCTAGATCTTTAACCTTAGCTAAATGGCATAGTTCAATTAAAGTAGGATAAATATCAAGTAGATTAACCATTGCAGAGCAACTTTCACCATGTGTCATTCGAGGGACATAAATTATTAAAGGTACCTTTGTTACTTCTTCCCAGAGAGTTCGTTTCTTGAAGGTGGACTTGGTCCCCAAATGATAACCTTGATCGCTCCATAAAATAATGATAGTATTTTGCGCTTCCGGGCTGTTTTCTATTGCTGTTAATATGTCGCCAACCCGAGCGTCCATAAATGAAACAGATGCCAGGTAAGCCTGGATAGCTTCTTTTAGTTTATGCGCAGATTTAACCAGTTTGTAATCCTCCAGTCCATCGGGAATGATTGCTTGAATGATTTGAGGAGCATCTGTTAAATCACCATTGATAGATATTGGTGGCTTGATGTTTTCTAGCGGATATAAATCAAAATATTTTTGAGGTACAACCCAGGCGGTATGTGGTTTACGTAGCCCGATGGCAAGAAAATAAGGAGTGTGAGTGTTTTGCAATTCTGATTTAGCCCATGTTACGACCTTATAATCATCCATCTCTGATTCTGCTTTATCGAAAACACCCCAATCCCCAAACTCGAATCTTTCTAATTCCCTAGAGTCATATTGTTTATCCCAATGATTTGGAAGTTCCATTCCATGATGCTGTATTTTGCCTGCACTAATAGTGGTGTAGCCATGTTGCTTGAAACTATCCATAAGTGTATTAATTTTCTGCTCGTCAATAAGAGCATTGCTTGGACTAGAGTTGTCATAGATCCCCGTAGTATAGGGAGCTTTACCAGTAATCACAGCAGTCCTAGAAGGGTTGCAGAGGCTAGCTGCGGCATGGGCGTTATTAAACGTTAACCCCATCTTGCGCAGTTTATCAATGTTAGGAATTTTCAAATCAGCATACTGTTCAAGTAAAGGGATGGCAACAAGATCATCGATACTAATAAAAACAACATTATATGGATTCTTAAATAGAATATTGTTCTTGAATATTATTAGGACAAGTATTATTAGGATGAATATTAGGGTAATTTTTTGCCAATTCATAATTAATGGGTGCTTAGTTTAGGGTTGATGCGACGAGCCCATATACAATTGCTTCCTTGATTGATTGGCAGTAGGCGATAGTTACTAAGAATATAATTTCGAGATATGTCTGGAAGCTTGATGATTTCTTTCTCGTAGGCTGTAATGATGGGTGTTTGATGCTGTTCTAGATTAAGTACAAGGCTTTCACCTTTGATATTATAGCCCACTGCTTTGCTGAAGTAGGTGCTAATGGCGGTCCAATAGAACTGTGGATCGGCATTGAAGATGTTGCCACCGCAATTGTTCCATAGTGTTGCAACTGTTTGCTCCCTTGGTAGATTCTTGAGCACCCAAGTTATATTTCTTTTAATTTCTATGAACCCATCTTCCTCTTTGCTTGGATAAATTAGTAAATTTTTCATTGGTGTTCCAAGGCATATCCATAATAGTAATAAAACTTGTACCCATTGAATCAATGATTGTTTATTAGATCTGAAGTCGTGAAGTACAAGGCGATTCAAGCAGCAGGCAGAGATGATTGAACAGAAAGGTAAAAAGATCATGCAATTATGAGGATAGAGCCCTTTGAAAATGCTATAGAGTCCTGTCAGGATGCAGAGTAGCATTAGCTGAAAGGAACGTGATTTGTAGTTGATAAATGTCAATCCTAGTAAAAACCAAAAACTTAAAACTGCATCAGATACAAAGAATAAATAACGATGTATTTTTTGTGCGATGTGGCTCCCTATATTATCAATGAAGCCTAAGTTGAATACAGTATTGTAGTAAATAAATGCTCTAAGTCCTCCTTGTAGGTAGAAATACATTGTCGTTGTTAGCACAATGGTGCTGCCACCTAAAAATATCCATAATAGATCTTTGAACCCTTTACTAGACTTGAATCTTATAGCGTCAATTATCAAAAATACTAGAAGCGCCAAACATACTGCTGCCGATTTAACATTAAAGCAAAGCATTATGCCAAGCATGCTGCCAGTAAGATACATTGCCCAAGGTTTCTCACGTCTGTAGTATTTTATAAATAAATAAAAAGCTAAAAGCCAAAAGAGGTTTTGTAATAAGTCCGGTCTGATTTCTATTGCTGTTCGTTGAACAATGTCCCACATGAAAAAAATTGCAACTGAAAACATTGCAATATATTTTGATTTAGTAACGCGTTTAGCGATAAAGAAAAGTACTACACTCATTAGTACTGTAGTTAATAAGCTAATTTGACGTAATAGTAGTAGCGTATCAAAGCTTGCAGGATTTGATAGCTTTGAGAAAATATAACCATTTAGCAAACCGTATAGTGGTCCATGGTGTTCAAAGAAATCACGATAAATCAGCTGTCCCTGAAAAATATTCCAAGCGATATGCATATGTTGAACTTCATCATTAACAAAAACCCTCGTAAATATTTGCCCATATAAGGCATAAATATTATTGATTATCAACCCCAGTGGTATCAGTATTAGCAGAGTAGATTTGAATAATTTGTTGTTAATCATTTGATCTAATAGAACTTGTTCAAGAAATAATGGTAACTGCAAGTAGTAAATTAAGCCATGAGAAGTTGTATTCAGGATAAAAATTTAATCCTAAGCATATTATTATGTTATTACTGTTGATATGGAGTAATTACTGATCTATCTAAATCTCATTTTGTGTGTAGTTGCGCGCCTTCGGCGCGCTTCGTCCTGCGGACGGCTAATAATTTACTACATTAAGCCGCGCGCAGCGCAAACGCCGCGAAGTAGTCACGATATGAATTTTCTTAAGCTCTCATATTTTTCGTTGTTGCTAGAAATATAAATTATATTCAGAGTTTTTTGCCCATTAAAATCTTTGAAGAGTTTTTCCTTCTTATCAAAAATATAAGGCTTGTAACCCAGTGGCTCTAGTAGCTTGATTAATTCTTCATAGTTGTTATTTTCTATTATAAGTACAGGATGCGTTTTGCTAATAGTTAACTTGAGTCCCTCTAAGACTTGTTTTTCTCCACCTTCTACGTCGATTTTAATTAAGAAGGGATTTAAAGCTAGCGAGTCTAAAATTAGACCCTTAGTTTCATTTGATACAAAACTTAGTTTTTTATCCAGGTTTTTAAGAAAACTACGTTTTTTGAGAATGGTTTTGGATTCTTCTTGAGATACTGATGAGCATTGAGTTAAGGAGATGTTCTCATAGATTGGTGTGTATATTGATAGCACTTCACTATTATTGCTGGCACAAGCTATTCTGTAATCGTAGTTATTCAATTTTTTTTTGAGTCGCTCTAAGTATCGTTTAAGGTGAGGATTGGCTTCTATAGAAAGTATCGGAGCGTTTTTCTCGTAGATGCGAAACGAGCGTGCCGATTCTCCTCTATGTGCTCCGATGTCGATGATGATACTATCTTCTTCTCTTGGAATCAGCTTCACAATCTCATATTCAGGTTCTACCGGTAGGAAGAAATCAAAATTAGCCCAAAGAAAATAAGCAAAGCGTGAAAGATAAATATTAGATTTGACGATTTTTTCTAGACTCTCGATTGAAGAGAAAAGATGTGATGGGCAACGTAACATTTAATTCGCCTCCCGTCTAACACCTATGCAATTACTGTATCGGTTGAGTCGCAGTAGGTGATAGTTAGAGACAATATAGTTTTGTGTTGATTGTGGTAGTCTCTTGAGCTCTTGAGGATATATTGCAATGACAGGAGTCTGATGCTGTTTTAGATTAAATAGCAATCCTTTATCTCCTGAATGAGAAATCACTCTTTGATTAACATATTCATTGTTCATAAGCCAATAAAACCCTGGGTCAGAGTTGAATACATTGCCACCACAGTCACTCCATAATGTTCCAACTGTTTGTTCTCGAGAGATATGATTGAGAACCCAATTGATATTATTCTTGGTATTGCTGAATAATTCTTCCTCAGCCTGAGGATACTGTAGCAGATTATATGAAGGTGGGATTAGAAAGACCAGTAAGATTATTAATAAGCCTGAAGATTTAATCAAAGATAGCTTTTCTGAGCAGAATGGTTTGAGTACTAGCTTGTCTAAGCCTATCGCTGCCACTATAGAGCAAAACGGAAGATAAATTATGGTGTAATGAGGATAGAAACCTTGAATGATACCGTAGGCTCCAGCCACTATACAGAAAATAAGCATTAATTGAAAAGAACGAGATTTGTAACGAAGGTACTGTAAGCCATACAGAAAATAAAAGGTTAAAATTGCATCAAGAGTGAATAATGCATATGCATGTAATCTGCGAATAGTTTCTTCAGTTTGAAGGTTGTTAACTATATCAATGTTGAAAATAAGACTGTAATAAATAAAGTCTTCTAATCCACCTCTAAGGTAGAAATAGCTTGTGACTAATAATAAAGGAATGCTGCCTCCTAGAGTCATAAATATTAGATCTTGAATTATAAGTTTAGACTTAGCTTGAAGCCTAAACAATTCAATTAATAGAAACATTAAAATTACAAAACAAGCAAGCAATGCTTTGAAATTAAAACAGACCATGATTCCTAGCATGAGACCGCAACTAAACATTGCTAATCGATTATTGCGTCTATGGAATTTTATAAAGAGATAGAAACCCATAAGCCAGAAGAGCGTTTGTAATAAATCTGGTCTAACTTGAATGGCTGTTTCGTGAACGATGTCCCACATAAAGAAGATTGCAACAGAGAAAGCTGCAATGCGCTTCGATTTAGTCATCTCTTGAGCAATAAAAAACAAAATCAAGCCGATTAAGCAGGTTACTCCTAAACTTATTTTACGTAGTGTTAATATGGTCTCGAAACTTGCAGCTTGGTTTAAGAGCGAAAAAATAAAACCATTTAATAATCCATAAAAAGGTCCATGATGTTCGAAGAAATCATGATATAAAAGTTTGCCTTGAAAAATATTCCAAGCGATGTGAGAATGTTGTAACTCATCGTTATTGAAGCTCCTTGACATGGTGCTTCCATATAGTGCAATTACATTATTAATAATGATTCCAAGTGGAATGAGTATAAGTAGAACAGTTTTAAGCTTTTTGCTATTCATTCGTTTGGTATTATACTATTAACTTGTGGGCTCAGGCACTAAACCTCGACTAATTATCACTGGTGGCACTGGCTATCTTGGTAGCCATATATTACCTCTCTTATTAGATAAATATCAAGTCACTGTGATTGATAGAACTATTAAGCGAGAGCGCATTAACGACGCTAATGTAACTTTTATAGAAAGTACTTTAATGAATGTAACAGATGCAATGTTAAATGATACTGCTATCTTGCTGCATGCTGCTTACTCTAATAACTTAGCAGAAGAGAAGCTCTTTCTAGAACGTGCTTCTAAACTTAATCCTAAGCTTTACCTGGTTTACTTCTCTAGTGCTGCTGTCTATGGTGATTTGCCTGATGAGTTAGAAGCCTTCACTGTTGATTCGGCGACGGCTCCAATTAATGATTATGGTTTATATAAGTTGGTCTTAGAATACTGGGTTCAAGAACTTACTAAGAAGCATTTGATTCTGCGCATTGCTAATCCATATGGGGCTGAGTTCTCTTGTCGTGGTGTTTATCAAATATTTCGTAAGTCGTTACTTGAGCAGATACAGTCTGGTCAAGCTAAGCTTGAATTGAAAATCAATGCTGATAAGGCTTCTGAGATGCTTAGAGATTTTATTCGTATTGAAGAGCTTGGCGCTAAGATAGTAACTTTAATTAAGGCACGGACACGAGGTTTGTCTAATATTTCTTCAGGAGAAGGAGTTTTGCTGGAAGATTTTGCTGAAACTGTTCTTCGCGAGCTAAGCTCAGAGCTTAATTTTGATGAAAGTAAATATAAGCTTTCTTTTAATTATAAAAAAGACCCGAATTACAAGGAAATCAAAAAATCTGTTTTAAGATAGAAGAACTGCCATGCAAAAAACTATTTCCATAATCGAGAAGAATTTTTACATCTGTATAATTATTGCTGCGCTTTTAGGTTTATTGGCTCCAGTATGGGCGCAAATCTGGGTTCCTCATATTAAACATCTTCTTGGTGTAGTGATATTCGTCATGGGTATCACCCTCAAGTTTGAAAATTTTAAGCCGGTGCTTACGCGTCCGAAGGCATTATTAGTAGGAACTTTCGCACATTATTTCATCATGCCTCTAGGAGCTTATATTGTTGCTAAGCTCTTGATGTTACCGCCAGACCTGGCTATAGGATTGATTCTTATGGGGTCATGTCCTGGAGGCACAGTATCAAATGTAATGATTTATATATGTCGCGCTGATCTCCCCTTATCTTTTGTGATGACTTTTGTTTCTACACTTCTAGCTCCAGTGATGATTCCTGTTATGATGTGGATCTATGTACGCGAGTGGATAGCAATAGATGCTTGGATGCTCTTTCTCTCTACTGCGCAGATAGTTTTAATTCCGCTGGTCTTAGCGTTTGTATTTAAGCTCGTATCTAAGAAGTTTTCAAGGCTTGATGCTCAAGGCTCAAACTCTCTTCTGGAATCATTCATTAGTCTTATAGCTATCTTGGTAGTTTGTTTCATTATATTTATTATGGTGGCGGTTAATATCAGAAAGTTACAATCGATGGATGATTTTATTCATTATTCATTGATAGTGTTTCTCGCAGTGGTCTTGCATAATGCTCTAGGATTGTTTTTGGGCTATGCTCTTGCTTCTCGGGTTAAGGGACTTGGAGTTGATCAATATCGCACCATATCTATTGAAGTTGGTCTGCAAAATTCAGGCTTGGCTTCTGTGCTGGCTCTGTTCTATTTCTCACCGCTCTCTGTCATGCCTGCGATCTTTGCTGCTGCTTGGCATTCGATAAGCGGATCAATGTTGGCTAATTATTGGCGTAATTTATCCGACCCCCGTCCTTGACTTATTACCATGTTATTTTAATAACATTGATAAATCTATATTATTAGCCTTAGTAAAAGCAGCGCTGGTTGATAAATAATCTGCTCCAGTTTTAGCGTAGTCAATAATATTAGTTTCGTTAATGCCGCCGCTAAGCTCTATGCTTAATACTGAATGCTCAGCGCTTGGTCTTGAACGGATTTGTTTGATTATGTTTGAGGCTTCAGTAGGGCTAAAATTATCCAGCATAATGATATCTACAGGTGCTTGCAAAACAGCATCAAGTTTATTTAAGTTATCCTCATTTATTTCTACTTCGATTTTTATATGCTGTAAATTTTTCTCATCAAGTTTAGAGCGAACTGATTTAATAGACTCAACTAAATCTAAGCCTGCAAATGCTAGATGATTTTCTTTAAGCATCACCATATCGCTGAGATTTAGTCTATGATTGGTGCCACCGCCACACTTAAACGCTTCTTTCTCCAGCATGCGCATTCCTGGCATAGTCTTGCGTGTGTCCAAAAGTTTACAGGGGTAATTTTTTATCAGCCCTGTTAATTTACGAGTATAAGTCGCGATGCCACAAAACCTCTGTAAGAAATTTAATATAGTTCTTTCTGTTGCTAGAAGCATTTGAGCTGATCCATAAGTTTCTGCAATCAGGTCTCCAGCTTTGAAAGGAGAACCATCTTGGATAAAAAGTTTAACTTGGCTTGTTGAATTTTTTAGAGTTTTGTATTCTTCTAATACGGCTTCAATCACCCATGAACATGCCATAATCCCTGGTTCTTTAGCAATGATCTGAGCCTTGGCTTGACTTGTAGGATCTAGCAACAACTCAGAACTTAAATCACCATGCGGCTGCAAGTCTTCTTCCAAGGCGAGTTTCATGATTTGGTGTTGGGTGAGTGTGGGCATTTTGTTTATGATGATAGCTCTAGCTATCACTAAAATCGAAGAAACTTAAATTAAACTTCAGTAAAAGAGCCAGAAAAATATGGAAAGAGTGTGATATTATATTGTATCAAATGGTGTTAGAAATAAATTCAAGTAGGCGGCAGCAGAGCAATCGTATACTCGGCATTCTTGCGAATATATCTCAGCGGCAACTTCCGAATCTTCCCGAAGAATTAGTTTCTCTATTGGAACAATGTCATTGTGTTACCGCTGGTAAGTTTAGTAGTCATAATTTTCAAAATGCTACATTTGTTGATAATCGTGGAAATAGATTTACTCTAAGTTTGAATGATGATAAGCATTGTTATACAGTGGATGTAACTCGTCAAGGCAATCCAGCTGGTAATTATTCTCTTCACGTAAATAATCAGATTGTAAGAAGATTGGAAACAGCGGTTACTTCCAAGCTACATGAATCAGAGGGATTGCATGCTGGAGATCACAAGAAAAAAGTAATTAGTTAATCTTACTAAATTTCTCTTGCAACTCATCCAAAGCCTCTTTAGGACTTTGTTCTAAGCGCAATACACGCAGATAAGCTTCTTTAATCTCACGCTTATAACGATTAGCATAAGCGACTTGCGGGAAGT
>CAYPGT010000041.1:0-17856 GCA_964410425.1 uncultured Gammaproteobacteria bacterium | reverse complement strand
CTAAAAACTTGTGGCTGGCTCACATTCCTAACCAACTTATCAATCGCCTTAGCTAATAACCCAAAGCGCTTCTTGTGATACTCACGAATCTGGTTGATAGTAAGTTCTCTAGGATTCACAGTACTCACTTCATAGAAGTTTCTGTACCATTGTACCGTTAGCTGTAAGGCTTCATCTATATCAAGCACTGGTTTGAACTTAAGTCTCTGAGAGGTTTTGCTTAGATCAAGCTTAAGATAGCTAGTCTCATGAGGATGTTCACCAGAATCTAATGAATACTTACCTCTGCCCCAGAGTTTAATTATTTTAGACACTACTTCTTCAACACTAAGAGCAGCCGTCTCTCTTGGACCAAAGTTCCAAGCCTCAGAGAAAGCTTGAGGATCCTGTTCTAGCTTAGAAGCTAGGCTTAAGTAACCTGCAAGTGGCTCTAGCACGTGCTGCCAAGGTCTAGTTGCATGTGGATTGCGAATGTTTATTTCTTGATTGAGCTTAAGAGCTTTAATAGCATCAGGGACTAATCTATCTTCAGACCAATCGCCGCCACCGATTACGTTTCCAGCTCGCGCTGAAGCCAATGCTACATGATGCTTAGTACCATAATCCTTAGGATTAAAATATGCATTGCGGTAAGAGGCTGTAATCAATTCTGATGCGGCTTTGCTAGAACTATAAGGATCATAGCCACCAAGAGGATCTATTTCTCTATAACCATAAACCCATTCCTTATTCTCATAACATTTATCGGTAGTAATGTTTATCACGGTTCTAACTGAATCACAATTACGCACAGCTTCCAGCAGATTCACTGTACCCATAACATTAGTCTCATAAGTTAAGCGTGGATTCTTATAAGACTCTCTCACCAAGGCTTGCGCAGCCAGATGGAAAACTATTTCGGGCTTCTCGTCTTGAATAACTTTATTTAGTTTCTCAAAATTTCTAATATCGCCGACATAATGCTTGATGTCTCTTTCAAGTTCTATAGACTTGAACAACGAAGGATTAGAATTAGGTTCTAGAGAGTAGCCCACTACTTGCGCGCCCAACTCTACCAGCCACAAACTCAGCCAAGCTCCCTTAAACCCAGTATGACCAGTAACTAATACTTTCTTATCCTTAAAACTTTTTATTACCATTACATAAACCCTTTTTATTAAACTACTCTATTCTTAATCATCTCCAATGGATTCTTGGAAATAAACATTGCTTTGGTTTTCGCACGTGAGGTGTTTTTCAACCAAGGTGGATTACCTTCCTTGCAGATATCTTCAAGCTTAAGCTTGTCTCTAAGAGTATCCATCGGCTGCCAGAATCCCTCATGCTTAAAGGCATTCAGCTCACCTTCCTTAGCCAACATTTCCAGTGGCTCTCTTTCCCAAACAGTTTGATCATGCTCTATATAATTAAGCACTTTAGGATTAAGCACAAAGAAGCCGCCGTTAATATAGCCACCATCTCCTTGTGGTTTCTCATGAAAACTATTAATAGAATTACCATTCATCTCTAATGCTCCAAATCTACCTGCTGGAGCTACAGCAGTTAAAGTTGCAAGCTTGCCTTGTGCCTTATGAAAATTAATCAACTCGGTAATATTCACATCTGAAACACCGTCTCCATAAGTCATACAGAAATCATCATTACCTACATAGGCAGCTACTTTTTTAAGACGACCACCAGTCATGCTGTCTTCACCAGTGTCCACAACAGTTACTTTCCATGGTTCGCATTGATGGTTATGAATAATAAGATTGTTATTAGCAAGGTCAAACGTTACATCAGACTTATGCATAAAGTAGTTCGCAAAGAACTCTTTAATCATGTAACCCTTATAACCAGCACAAATAATGAACTCATTGATACCATGATTAGAATAAATCTTCATGATATGCCAGAGTATCGGCCGGCCACCTATCTCCACCATTGGTTTTGGCTTGAGTTCTGTCTCTTCTGATATACGAGTACCTAGTCCACCTGCTAGAATTACGGCTTTCATCTTATAAACATCATCCCCCTAGCTTATAGAACTTAAGCTAGGTTATCTGTACCGTTGTTAAGTAACAATTAATATAACTAGATTATGGAGTTATCCTACTAAGGTAAATTACCTAGACTAAAAGTATGATGTCTTGCCAGCGAATTAATTTGACCGAAGAAGCTTCGTGATGCTCGGGGTCTCTCTTTGCTCACTTACGTTCACAAAGAGAGACAACCCTCGCTTATTACTCAGCTTCTCCAGATGTCAAATTAATTCGCTTATCTTGGTATAGTATTCTCTAAGTTTTAATAAACTTCTCAGTTGTGAAGTACGCGCTAAGTCCACAAACCAAAACTCCGGTGAGGGTAATAATCATATAAATCACACCCAGTTCAGAGCCCGAATCAAAATTAAAAGTAACTGGCATGATGGTCTTAAATGAGCTTTGAAATGAGTTCCAGACTAGATTCTGCAGAACAAGCAGTGGCACTATAGCTAAGAACGCTGACGCTAACCCGTAGAATATTCCATGAAAAATAAACGGTCCTCTAATATACCAATCATCTACTCCAACCAATCTCAGAATCTCTATTTCAAGAGAACGACTCTTAATCACCAATTGAATAGTATTAGAGACTATGGTGATAGTACCGATAGCAAGTATAAGAGTTATAAGTACACCAAAAGAAAATAATATAGATCTAATTCTCTCCAAGCCATTAAATAATTCTGGTGCGTAACTGATCTGCTCTATACCAGATATCTTCTTAACGCTGGCGATAACATCCTCTAAATCCTGAGGTCTTCTAATATTGACGTGGAGGGTGTTTGGTAATGGATTACCAGCTATCTCACTAAACTGAAACTGCTTACTGAATCTTTCCCAAGCTACATCCTTAGTTATAACTTCTACTTTATCTACTGATTTAATATTACTGATTTGGCGAGCAACCTCATTAGGTGTAACGCTATCAAGCAAGTAAACTGAGAACTCTAATTGAGTATCTAAGTTTTGAGAGATCTGTTTAATACTTGAATTAAGTTGCAAGACTCCACCAAATAGCGCCAGTGCTACCGCTAGAATACTCACTACCACGAAGTTAGAGACACCACCAGCTTTAACGCTGTTAACCGCCTCTAATAAGGTTCTCCAAATTACTCTTAACTCTCTCATCTATTTAAAATACTCTGACCTGAACCGGGTCTCGTTATCCCCATGGGTCCAGTATCAGCGACAATCTTCCCTCTGTCTAGAGTGATAACGCGCTTACCAAACTGGTTAACTATCTGCTGATTATGCGTACTCACTAGTACTGTAGTACCACGCTCAGCAACTCTCTCTAGTAACTTAAAAATCTCCAAACTAGTATTCGGATCAAGATTACCAGTCGGCTCATCAGCGATCACCAGAGGTGGTCCTTGAACTATAGCTCTAGCTATCCCCACACGTTGCTGCTCTCCCCCTGAAAGTTCACTCGGCAAATTAAACGCTCTCTCCAATAAACCTACAAGCTTCAAGGCTCCAGAAACTCGCTTCTGGATCTCGTACTCTTCTGCACCCAATCCTCTGAGCGCATAAGCAACATTCTCAAAAGCAGATTTATGAGGTAGTAACTTAAAATCCTGAAATACAATACCCATTCTGCGTCTTAAATAAGGGATCTTTGAATGTGACAAAGAACTAACATCAATATTACCTATTATTATTTGACCAGAAGTTGGTCTCTCTTCACGATAAAGCAGCTTCATCAATGTGGACTTGCCAGCACCGCTAGCCCCTACAAGCATTACCATTTCGCCAGCACCTATTTCTAAACTAACTCCATCTAGTGCGCGAATATTTCCGTAAATCTTAGTGGTATTTTTGAGTTTTATCACCAGGGTTTAATTATACAGGCTGTTTAGCCTCTTGAGTTCTAAACTTATTATTTAGTATTACAAATAGGATTATGGCATTCATCAAGCTTATTAAAACCGTAGATATAGCAATACCGTTAAGCCCATAGCGTTCCACGAAGAAAGCATTAGTTAAGCACTTAACTATTATGCTGATAATCATCACTACCAGTGGCGAACGTGCGTCACCAAAGCTATAGCAGGCACGAGCAAAACTGTCTCTAAGTACATAAGGAATAATCGAAAGGCAGAGATAGAAGAATAAATCAGCAACCATTGCCGTAGACCTCTCATCAAAAGCTCCACGCTCAAACAAGAGACGAATAATTTCATGAGGCCAAATCATACCAATCAGAATAGCTGGAATACAAAGTAGAATTAACATCCTAATAGCTTTCACCAATAATCTTTTAATCTCTGTTAGATCATGATCCTTAACTAATTGCGTAATTCTTGGAAACAGCGGCACCAAAAAAGCTGTAAGCAGCACTCCTAGAGGCAATTGTATTAGACGATTAGCAAGAGTCAGTGCAGTAAATGAACCTTCTTCAAGCCCCTTACAATAGAAGCCATCGATAAACACCAGAATCTGAGACAATCCCGTGCTAAACAAAGCTGGAACAAGTATGTGATTGTAATCTTTACTAAAGACATCTTGCTTCTCTTCTATCACTTCAAGAGCCTGCTGTTGCAACTTAGTATGAGGACTAGTATCGTGCCCTAATAATTTCTTCCTCACAAACTCCAGGGGTGGCAACTGAAATACAAACGACACCACTCCACCAAGACTCGCTCCTATAGCCAGAGCTAGTCCATTAACACTGTCTCCCATGATTAGCACAGTAACAATCATTACTACGTTCACCATTGCTGGTGAGAGACTAGGTTCATAGTATTTTTTATAGCAGTTCAGTATCCCAAAAATAATTCCAATCGGACCACAAAGAATTACCAGTGGTAACAAGATATCTATATTAGTCAGCGTAAGATTGAAATATTCTTGCTGACTAGGTTCTATAAAGTATTTCAAGAAAAATCCCTTATAAAGAAAAAGTATGAAAGCTAATCCTGTTAACACTAGAGTAGTCTTAAGCAAAATATCTTTAATAAAGATCCAAGTGTGTTTGTTCTCAGGCAACTTCGGCAAAGTAGCTACCAAAGCGCTATAGAAAGGTCCTCCTATAGTTCCAAAAATAATGAAAAAATTCCCCGTGAACAGATACGCCATATTATAGGCATCAGCCATCATCGAAGTACCGAAATACTTCGCTACTATAAGGTCTCTTAGCAAGCCAAGTATTTTACTGACAACGGTAAGAACTGCTACTAGTGAGGCTACTTTATACACGTGCTTTCTTTAATTCTTCAGCAAAGCTACGAGTGTTGGTCGCTTCAGGTTCATCTGTCTCCGCACTATAACCATCTAGACAAGCTAATCCTGGAAGAGTTTTGCCCTCTAGGAATTCTAATGATGCACCACCACCGGTACTGACATGAGTTAGTTTCTCCTTAGCTATGCCAAACTTCTCTAAAGCTGCAACTGAATCACCACCGCCAACTATCGTCGTGCCACCTTTAACAGTGAGTGTTACTAAGGCATCAGCGATAGCTCTAGTACCGTCTTCAAGAATATCGTACTCAAACACTCCCACCGGACCATTCCAAACTACAGTCTTAGATTGCTCTATAAGCTTAGTAAACTGCTTAATGGTTTTAGGTCCTATATCCATACCCTGCCACTTAGGATCAATCTCGCGAGAATTACAAACTTGCACTGGAAACTCTTCATTAGTTTGATATTTATCAAATATATTTATAGCTACACCACTAGCATCCTCTGCTGGTGTAACGCGACTATCTTCTGGAAGAATCAGAGCCGTATTGAACTGATCAGCCAGGCTAAGTATCTCTCTAGCCGTGTCTAAGTGATTCATCTCACAAATACTCTTACCAATATTACCGCCTTGTGCTTTAAGGAAGGTGAACGCCATACCACCACCAATAATAAGAGTGTCAACCTTAGGCACCAAATTTTTTAAAACAGAAATCTTAGAACTAACTTTAGAACCACCAATAATTGCAGTGAAAGGTCTCTCAGGCTCATTGAGCTTATCTCCGAGCATTTTAACTTCCTTCTCCATCAAGAATCCAGCAACAGCAGGACTGAGGTAACTAGCTACTCCTGCCGTACTTGCATGCGCTCTATGAGCAGTACCAAAAGCATCATTAACATATACATCTGCAAGCTTCGCTAATTGTTTAGAGAACTCTAAATCATTAGCTTCTTCTCCAGGATAGAATCTAATATTCTCTAGTAGAATAATTTGACCTTTCTCAAGCGCCTTAACTCTAGCCTCAACATCAGGTCCAACAGCTTGATCAAGCTTAATAACATTAGTACCTATCAATTGCGAAAGTCTCTTAGCAATAGGATCTAAACGTAATTTATCCACAGCCTTACCATCCGGTCTACCCAAATGACTAACTAAAATAATTCTAGCTTCATTATCTCTTAGATATTTAATAGTCGGTAACGCTGCAACAATTCTAGAATCGTCAGTTATATTTCCCTGACTATCCTGAGGCACATTAAAATCCACCCTAAGTAAGACTCTCTTGCCACTGAGTTCCGTTCTACTAAGCTCTCTAATTGATTTAACCATGCTTTATATTATAGCATCGTAAATATAGCGTTATTGCAGTCCCTGCATCCAAGCAACGGTAGTCTCAGAAAGCTTTTGTAATACTATAGGGAACTGTTCTTTTTTGAGCGCTTCTTGCTCTTTAGGATCCTTCGGCAGAACTAATCCCACTTGGTTTTCGATAACTGTTTGCTTAGAATCTAAGTAAAGCAATCTAGGAAAGGAGTTCATACCTAATTCATCATGAAACTTACTGTCATAATCATAAACCCATAAAGCTTTGATCTTAGAATGACTATTATATTTCTGCTTAAACTCTTCTGCCGTAGCATGAGCACCATCTAAAACAAAAATCATTTGTGGTTTAACCGTTGGCTGAAGAGTAGCTAGCACCGCCAAGAGAGACTCACAGAAAATACAACCCGGCTTCACCAAAATTAAAAGGGTACTTTTATTACTGACAAGAGAACTAAGCTCTCTGGTCTTCAGCTTAGTATCTTTAACTTTGATTTTAGAAATTTGCTTAGTTAAATTATCACCAACTTTAATCTCGGCAGCACCGGGTACTTCAGTTGTTACACCACTATTAGGTTTAGCTTCCATTTTGATATTATCAGGATGAGGACTAGGAATATTAGGAACCTCAGTACTAATACCACTGGGAGCTTCTGCTCTAAGATCATTCTTTTGGCTAGCACATGCTTGGCTCAGCACTACCACCGTAATAACTGAGACCAGGTTAACAAACTTCTTCTTCATAAGTTTAATTCTAATGCATCTGCGTGCTTGAGTTCAAGTATAATTTAGACTATGCAGATTAGTGAGCAACAAAAACACTCATTGTATTTCTTGGCTTACCTCTTACTGGGGATCCTGATTCTCAACAGTAGTTATCTGAGCTATAAATACCTGAGCTTTTTTTATGGTGGTAATATGCTTGCCAGCTTGGATTGTGCTGATGATTGCGATTCAGTAATGATGTCTCAGTATTCTATGCTCTTTGGCATACCAGTACCAGTTTATGGACTAGTATATTTTCTGGCATTAGCAGCATTCTTCACTCTACTAACTGTCTACAAACAAGACCACCCCTTGAGTAAAATTGCAGACTTGTTCATCAGTCATGATCGCTATCGTTTACAACAAAAACTCTTTGAATTCATGCTTATAGCAGGCTGCCTAGGTGCATCAGCTTTCTTATACGTTCTTTATGGAGTGCTACATATGGTTTGCAAATTCTGCTTACTTTCACATATATCACTATTTTTATTTACTTTAAATTACTTCTTCCTACTCAAAAGATTTAGCTTTAAGTTAGATAAATAACCCACCTCGCCATATTAATCAATCATCTACCTAAATCTCTTTTATGTTGTGATTACGTTTTGTTACAGTTAGATAAATAATTTACAAAAGATTTTTTATATTCGCTTCGATTCTTTCAATAGAACTAGCTCCCAGAAACTCTTCTATAAGCTTGCCCTCTTTATTATAGAACTGAGTATCTGGTACTCCATTTTGCTTAGTGCGATATTGCTTAGCTAATTCTTTGCCTCTCTCTGAATCTATATCTATATAGAAGAAATTTACATCCTTCTGATATTTAGCTTGTAGTTCTCGAAACAGTGGAAACATTTGTTTGCAATAGCCACACCACTGTGCATAGAACATAATTACAGCTGGTTTTTTACTACTTGCATCAGTACCAATCAATTCGTTAGTAGACGCAGCTTTCTTGGCTTGCTTTGTTATGCCATTATTACAAGCAGTCAAAGTAACTAAAGAAGTGATTAGGGTTACTGTCCTCAGGGTTTTATTAAGCATAAGCTTGATTTTAACTCACTGGGACACACGCCAGATAACACTTTCAATTGTTAAGTTATTTTGTGTTAAGTGCTGAGCCTCAAGCCTAGAGCCTAATTGTTTGGGTATAATTTAGCAATAATGCAAGTAACAATCACCGAGAAAGACGACAATAACATAGTAACTGTAACTTTGGAGACCGAGCCAGGTCGCGCTAAGGAAGCTTACAGTAAAACGCTTAGAAGACTAGGTAATAATTTAAGCATTAAAGGTTTTCGTAAGGGCAAAGCTCCGGTGAAAGTAGTAGAAGGACATTTTGGTCCAGATCAAATCCGCGCTGAAACTATCAGCAATGAATTTTTATCAGAATTATTAGATGAAGCATTTAAGACTCAAGACTTAAACGTAGTCCACATACCTAACATAGAAAGAGTTGAGTTTGATGATCCAGAAGCGACAGTAACTATTGAAGCTAAAGTAGAACTCTTCCCTGAGGTCACTCTTGGTGATTATAAAAAACTCAAACTTACCGTAGAAGTACCCAAAGTCAATATTGATGAGCAATGTAAGAGTACTCTCGATCGCCTCATGTTGCAACAATCTACTTACCAAGAGTCTGATGCAGCTGTAGAGATGGGTGATGAGATCGTTTTGGATTTTGATGGTCAGTATAAGAAGGATGATGGTAGCTACGAAGCTAAGCCTGGAATGAAAGCAGAAGGTTTCCAGACTATAGTTGAGGCTGGTCGCTTCATCGATAATTTCCTTGAGCAAACCGTTGGCATGAAAGCTGGTGACTCTAAGGACATCCACGTAAAATTCCCAGATGCTTACCACGACATGGATCTAGCTGGCAAGGATGCTAAGTTTGCTGTGAAGATTCAGAAAGTATCTAAACCTCAAAAACCAGAACTAAATGATGAGTTTGCTAAATTATTTAACATAGATACTATTGATGAATTACAGAAGCGCATTAGAGAGGAGATCACCAATGTCAGCGAACAGACTCGTAAGGGCATAGTCAGCGAA
Source organism: uncultured Gammaproteobacteria bacterium (assembly GCA_964410425.1). Lineage (GTDB taxonomy): Bacteria > Cyanobacteriota > Vampirovibrionia > LMEP-6097 > LMEP-6097 > CAYPGT01. The sequence goes on along the minus strand of CAYPGT010000041.1, from coordinate 8,508 downwards.
GCTATTATCACTGAAATCCACTCGCAATCTAAAGTGAAGCTATCAGAGTCAATGGTAGAGCGTGAACTAGAGAATGATCTAGCTACTATGCAATATCGCAATCATATGAATGATGCTCAAATTAAGGATTACATCCAGAATATGGATCGCCAAGCAGAGCTTGACCAAGCCAGAAAGAAACTTGAGAAAAGTATCATTATCACTTCTATTATCAAGGACGAGAAGCTTGCGGTTACCGAAGAAGAAGTTCGTGCTGAACTCGGCAAGCTCAATCTACCACCTGACTTCGATATGGCGAAGCTTGATATGGGAGCATTGATTAACAGAATCAATCTTGATCTGCTCACTCAGAAAGCTATAGACCTATTAATCAGCAACGCTAATATAGAGTATAAAGAAGTTGAAGGGCATGTGCACGGCCCTAATTGCGGACACGACCACCATTAACCTTGTCCCATAGCAAACTGCCCTGAAGATCCAGACCCTAAGTCTAATAAACCCTCTGGATGCAAGACACGCATATATTCATTAAGGTCATCAATGATGCCTTGAAGCTTTTTATAATTCTCTTCTGCCTTCTGAACCACAGCAGGACAGTCTTTATATTCCTCTTTTAATTCTAAAAGTTCTTTCTGGGCTTTTTGATATTCTGTTATTCCAGCCCTCATACCAGTTTGCTTAATGACAAAATTCTTTTTCTTCTTCATCTCTTTTGCAATGGCGACGAATCTTCTTTTTTCTTTGTCATTAAGTGGCATATTTTAAATATAACTTACTTATACGAGTAATTCAAAGTATTACTTACCCGCGTAGACCAGAGCTGCTCCAACATCTCCATTATGAGCAGGTACGGCACTCGTTACTCCATCAAAAACTCCATTAACCTTTCCTAAACCTTCTTGAATTCTTGTTGCGCCAGCTGCAGCAGCAGTACTTATTGCCTGTGGTGCTGATGCTCTGTTTATACTATTACTACTATCACCTGTTATTGCCATTTTACATTTCCTCCATTACGGACATACAAAGCAAAGCAACCGAAGCTTTTGACAGGACAAATATTAAATAATTTTAATATTCAGCCAAAGACCTAAATTTCATATACCCAAATACTTAGGGTACATTACCTTGCGACTACAGGCACTACAGCCTGCTTCTATATATAGTTAAGAACCAATGGGATTTGATAGCGAAAACAAGAACTTATTCATGCACTTCTTCTTCGCTCTTATAAATCTTGACCAGAAGGAAGGCTACCGTTCCAGCGACCACACAGAATGTACCAATTATTGCTAATGCCATAACTCTGATTATACCCTAAGAAGCAGCTTTAAGCCGCATCGGAACTAAAGACCTGGCGCCGACGCCTTATACTATAATTACACTATGCTCAAAAAACTCTTTATCCATTGGTCGCTCGCATTATCTGCATTGCTTTTAAGTTCTGGCTTGCAGCTTCCAGCTCTGTCAGCAGAAGTGCCGCAGCCGGTAATCCATCAATCAGATGCTCATGCTAGTTACCCAAGTACTTTAGGTGTTAGTACTGAGATTAGAGAACCAGTACAAGTCAATCTAGATACGGATCGTGTTACTAACGAGCCTGTACAACCTAAAGGAGTAGAGACTTTTGCGGCGTCACCGTTTAAGCTTAACAGCGCTACTGGACAGATTCCTGTGCAAACACGACTAAGAATTCGCGTCGAGACCCCACTAGGAGCTGACAAGTCTAAGATTGGCGATGATTTCCGCGCAAGAGTTCTCAATGATTTTTATTTAACAGGTTCTTACCGCAAGCTTGTAGTACCGAAGGATAGTTGGATTAGAGGTAAGGTCTCATCTCTTAAGAGACCGCGCATGCTTAGCCGCTCTGGTAAACTTGGTATCAAACTTGATACTCTGGTAACAGCACAAGGTGATTACGTTCCATTAGATGCTGATCTAGTGTTCCAGTCTGGCATAGTCAATGAGCAAGGTTTATTAGACCCACAGACAGATTTCAGTGATAAAGCTATAGCACCTACAGAATCGCTACTTAGCTCAGATACGGGTAAGGTGATCTCTGTAGCTACTCTAGGACTACCTGTAGTAGGTACTCTGCTCGGTGGCAGTGTTAAAGCACTGTTCTCCCATGGTGATGATGCCTCTGTCTATGAAGGTCAAGAGTTGCAGATTATGCTGACTACTAATACAGATCTGTCAATTTAAACATTTCTCCGTTTAACCTAAACTTAACCCACATATAGTTCCATACTCCTAGAACACTAAAGGAGTGTAAGTATGTTTTATGACTCTGTAGAAGCTATGGCAAAAGACGCTCCGAATGTATTGAAGAGACAGTTTGCTGCTGGCAACATTGCTTATAACGGAGTTAATGTTAAAACACTCAGTGATGCTGGCGAACAAGGTGCTGGTGAAAACAGTGCTGGTCTAGCTGCCAATAACCCAGCACAGAGTGAAGAATTTGTAGGTGCTAGAGAGCAACAGGCTAATGCTGCACAAGAAATGTTAGCTGCTGCCGTATACGGTATATTAGATGCTGCCGCTTCCGCTGCCAGAGGCGGTCCTCCAGGTATGGCGCAAGCGACGCAAGCTCAAGCTAAAGCACAGGTACAAGCTCTAGTGAAAAGAGTTGGAGAACAAGAAAAATCCAAAGCCACTATGGTGGCACAGATACAGTACGATGGTGAAGTTGAAAAGAAAGCAAAAGAAGTTGAGGAAAGATTATTTGCAGCCACAGCAGCTTCAACTAAAGAAGAAGACGAATCAGTAACCAAAGCAAGGGAAGATGCTAGAGATGTTTATACTACACGTCCTAAAGATCCAATGGTAAATGTCGTAGCATGAGGGAAAAATAAATGCCAATTCAAAACAACGCAGCATCAACCGATCAAAACGCTCCAGCACCAGCTCCAGCGAGTGCAGACTCAGCTAAAGCAAACCAGTTTGAGTTCACTGCTGCCAAACGTGCTGTTAGTACGGTGTTTGGACACTTAGAAAATCTAGATGCTTTCATTCAGCAATTAAAAGTCAAGTCTGGTGATGCTCGTGATCCAGTGGGAGATAGTTTCATTAAATATGATGATAAGCTTGCTGCACTTAGCCAGGATGATCATGTGAGCAAAACCAAAGAAATAAAACACATCAATCAACAATCACAAGAAAAGTTCGAGAAGGCTCTCAATGAGCTTACTCCTATTAGCTCTAAGTTTGCGTTCAATGTCTTAATGTATAAATTCCCAGAATTATTTGATAAGTATACAGATACTGCTAAGCAACAAGGACAGCAAGGTTCTGAAGCTGATGCTAAATCCGATTCGCGTAAGGCAACTATTATAGCTAGATCTCAAGATTTGGGACCTGTCGCTCAAAACCTCATCAAAAGCAAGCTTGCGGATGATGACAAGAAAGCTGAGTCTGATCGTATGAGCCCAGATGATAAAAAAGAGCTAGAAGAAATGCTTGCTTTCTTCCCTGGTGATGGTCAGAAAGTAGATACGCCAGCACTAGTTCAGTATTATAAAAATCATCACGGTGAATTACCAAAAGATATAAGAAATATATTTGATAAGGAATTACAGAAGACTATAGCTAAGGCTAGTGAAGCTAAGAATAGCTATGAGAACGTAAACAACAATCCTGATCTCAGTCGCTTACCTGATGATTACACTGGACAACCAGGAGAGAGAGCTTGGTTGAATAAATTATTGAGCGCATCTCAAGGTGTAGGTGAGTATTATAATTACACTGTAGATGAGGCTCTGGCTACTTTCAATCCACAACCTTGGCAGCCACAGTTTGAAGTTTCATATCCACTGGTAACCTTGGTAAGAGGCTTTAGACCTGGGTTTGAAGGCGCTAATGCTAAGTACATGATGACACCAACTCAAGGCTATGTAAACCAAGCTCTAACTCAAGACATACCATCACCAAGATTTATTATGCTCGAAGGCGCAGACCCAGGGCAGTATGTAAGTTGAAGCTAATAGGCAATATTTAGCATAGAAATTAATTCGACATCTGAACAAGCTGAGCAATAGACGAGAGTTGTCTCTCTTTGTGAACGTAAGTGAGCAAAGAGAGACCTCGAGTCCTGCGAAGCTTGCTTGTCGAATTAATTTCCCGGCTAAGTGTTCAGCACACCCTTCTTAGCAAGCCTATTTCTAAAACTAAATTTCTTATTCACAAAAGTCTCGCTAATCATGGCTGCAGCATCAATCTGTCCCATGGTTTCTGATATCTTATAGCTAATAAAATTTCTACGTTTAGCATCAAGACTTAAGTGTAAAACTGCCCACCATGCAGACAGTGCCATAAGCTTGAGATAAAGATAGCAAGGTACTCCCTTAATTTTATTTCTTGGTAACTCAGAGCACATTTGACGATACTTTGGCTCCACTGCAAACAGCGGATGTGGCTCACGCTTCATCCTATCAGTGTGCGCTATCCAGTAATGTGCCTTTCCTGCCTTAAAGTACCAACGTCTAACACTTTGAATAGTTAGCTGTGAAGGTTTAACTGGATGAAAAACTATGAGCTGCGGCACATAGAGCATCGGGATCTTTAGACAAGATAGATATTCAAAAAACTCAAAATCATCATAGAGCCCAAAACCTCCTGCAGCACTGGCTCCTAGATCAGTTCTGAAGTCACCACAGTTCTCAAATATTTCTCTGCGAATAACCACATTAGCACCGCAAGGGAACTCTGCTAAACCAAACTCACTAGCAAAGGGATAATATTCTTCTTCATCCCCATGACTATGTCCAGTGAAAACATCCTGCCGTACACAATAAGGTGGCTCGAGGTTAAGCCAGTCAGGGACTTTGTTCTGCCATAAAGGGATAGATCTACCACCGTAAACTCCGATCTCTTGATCCTTACAATTGCAAGCAATCTTATAAACTTCCTTAAGCCAATCCTCATCAAGGTTAACATCATCATGAATGAAAGCAAGTAAATCACCAGTAGCTTTAGTGATGGCTAAATTACGACACTGAGTTAAACCAAATCTATCATGAGTAAAATATTTAATTGATAAACCAGTACTCTCAATAAAACGATAAGCTACTTCACTCGTGTTATCCATCGAATTATTATCCACAAGAATAACTTCGACTTCTCCAGCCTCACTCGACCTCAAACGACGATGTTGCGTTGCTAAATCCTCAAGCAGCTGCTCAAGTTCGGTCGAACGATTAAAAGTGCATATGATAATGCTTAATTTCATAGGATACTCTACCAGTTTATGCTAGTTTTATTGAACGTGCAAACCAGAGCTATGCAATTATCTGAATTTGATTTTGAATTACCTGAGGAGCTTATCGCCAAGTATCCATTAGAGAAGCGCGATGAGTCACGTATGCTCTACTACAATAAGGGCAATATAGAGCACCGTAAGTTTAAGGACTTAGTCGAGATACTCCAGCCTGGAGATATTTTAGTGAGAAACATTAGTAAAGTACTGGCAGCACGTCTTTGGGTCTGGGCTGATACTGGCTCTAAGATAGAAATTTTACTCACCAATAAAATCTCAGATCATAAGTGGCAAGCGATAGCTGGTAATTCTAAACGTATTAAAGATGGCAGAGTTTATAAACTCAGTAACGGAATACAAGTTGACATCAAGCGTGAAGCTGATGAGGTATTAGTAGATTTTGGTACTTATGAGAATTATCAGAAAGCAATCCAGGACTGTGGTTCCATGCCTATACCTCCATATATGAAGCGTGAAGCTGAAGAAAGTGATAAACTGCGCTATCAAACCACTTATGCGCGTGACACAGATGACGGTAGCAGTGTCGCAGCACCCACTGCTGGACTGCATTTCACGGCAGAGATAGATCAAGCTCTCAGAGCTAAAGGCATAGAAATATTAGAAGTCACTTTACATGTAGGTTTGGGAACCTTTGCACCGATTAAAGCAGAAAATATCGAAGAACATAAAATGCATGCAGAAATTTATTCTATAGAGGAAGATGTATGGAATAAAATTCAAGATGCGAAGAAAGAAGGTAGAAGAATTATTGCTGTTGGCAGCACTTCGACACGCGTACTCGAATCAGTAGCAAAGAGTCTGTCCACTCGAACAGACTCTAACACAGGCGAGCTTCAAGGCTCCACCGATATTTATATTTATCCTGGTTACAAGTTTCAGATCATTGATGGTATGCTTACTAATTTCCATCTGCCTAAATCAAGTCTCATAGTTTTAATTAGTGCCTTACTTGGTACAGAAACAGTACAAAAAATTTACCGAGAAGCCATAAATAGTAAATATAGATTCTATAGTTATGGCGATTGTTGCCTATTTTTAAGGTAAAATAGATAACTTATGAGTAAAGCATTGAGAATTTTATTTCTAGGACCAGCAGGATCGGGCAAGGGAACCCAATCTGCCAAGATCGCTGAGAAGTTTGGCTTGGAGCATTTAAGCACTGGTGACTTAATTAGAGCAGAGATTAAATCAGGCTCAGAGCTTGGCAATAAAGTTAAGTCCATCGTAGAAGCAGGTAACTTGGTATCAGATGATATCGTCAATGAAATAGTTAAAGCTAAGGTTGCTAAATTAGATGGTTTTATTCTGGATGGTTATCCTAGAACTCTGGGGCAAGCAGAGTATTTTTCTAAGTTTGCTAGTTTTGATTTTATATTCGACTTGGAAGTGCCGCGTGCAGCTTTATTCGAGAGACTTACAGGTCGTCGCATGTGCACTAAAGAGAAGGACAAGAACTGTAAGGGAGTATTTCATACTAAGTTCACTCCACCTAAACAAGAAGGTATCTGTGATCTTTGCGGCTCAGCTCTCTATCAACGCAAAGATGACACAGAAGAAGCAATCGAGAAGCGCCTTAGCAGCTATGAAGACGAGACTGGTAAACCTCTAAATAAATTTTATGGCTCTCAAGTAATTAAGATAGATGCCACTAAAGATCCTGAGAAAGTGTTTGAAGAATTAGTTAAAACTATTGCAGTGACGGTCTAAAATATAATCCAATAAACTCAAATCTAGAAATCTGCATCATCAACCACGCCTGCATCCTCATCACCAGTATCTTCTGAAGGAGCATCTAAATTATCGATACTGCCACCATCATCAAAGATTCCTAGCTCTTCTGCTCTACCCATGCTCAGGGTCTTAGTTTGACCTTGATAGGATAGGTGAACCTTAGCTTCAGTGAAAGCATCCTTCGGCGAATCCATCTTAGTAATCTGCCATGGACCGATGTAAGAACCAATCACCATCTCCTGTGTATTAGCCTTAGCTTTATCCATCGCTTTAGTTCCAAGCTTCAATATCTTAGGACGGCTAGTGCCTTCGAGTACGTCAAATACAGCTTCTTGATAATTAATCAGAGCAATAGTATTGTCCTTAGAAGTTAAGACTCCCACCAGAGTTGCACGATAAGCCTTACGTCTATAAGTCTTAGGCTTCTGAGTGCTCACGATCGCAGCATCAGCCGCTCGTTTCAAGTCTGCTAGGACTGAGTCAGGGACAACGAATGGATTAGTTCTACCAGATTCTTTATATATATCATTGACTAAATCTCTCTCCTCGTTTTTACCAATAGATTTTTGGCTGGTAATTTCCCAAACAGGTATTAATTCTCGACTGATCTCCATTAATGATTTTTGTTCTTTCTTAGGTGGTTTACGTTTACGTGCATTAGTAACACCTGGTATCTTACGATTGAATAGCGACTGGAACCCGAGCCATCCACCAACTAATAAAAGGATAGACAGTACTATTAAAATATTGCGATTAAGTTTTAGCCCCTGAGTTTCTTCAGCTTCATCAAGACTAGCCTCAGTGATAGTTTCATCATTATAGTCATAGGTTGAATAAGTTCTAAATGGTAATGAACTGCTATCATCCTCAACGACACTATTAATATCGTATTCCTCAATAGCATCACTAATGTTTGAATCTCTAAGAGGAGGCTCTTCGTAAGATTCTGTTCTAGAGTCAGATGAAGAACTCAACATTGAATCCACATCAAAATCATCAGATTTCTTAACTTCTAGAGTTTCTTTCTTGGTTACTTGTGGCTCAGGGCGTGAACCTAAAATAGCATCGAGAGCTTCTCTCTCTTCTTTCTCTCTAGCGCTAGCTTGTTTCTCTTTCAGGCTTGGGACAGGAGTCTCAGGTACTACTGGCTCTGGCTGAACTGGTTCAGGCTCTGGTTGTTTAGCTATTGGTACTAAAATATCTGGCTGTTCTGGCTCTTCTGGATTGGATTCCACATCATCAAAAGAACCAAAATCAGTAAATAACATATCAACATATTGATTAGTTGCTTGAGGTATTTCTGTATCTTTATCAACTGGAGTTGACTCTGATTCATTGTTAGTACTACTAATAGGTTCAACTTCTGGTGTTGGAGTAGCTAGGTCCTTTTCAAATAAATCTTCAAGATCAAGTTCCTCTGCGACAGGCTCTGGCGCTGCTGTATTGGGTACATCAGTCTCATCTTCTGTCTCGTAGGAGTTTGCCGGCGGCCAAGATCTAGCTTC
>CAYPGT010000040.1:2496-18309 GCA_964410425.1 uncultured Gammaproteobacteria bacterium | reverse complement strand
ATCGCGAGGAGGGCGTAGCCCGACGTGGCGATCCAGTACTTTAACTTTAGGATTAAATGTTATTATAGTGATATGGTAAAACACTTTCTCAGTATCAATGACGTAAGTAAGGATGAGATTATTGGACTTCTCGACCAAGCTGCAGAACTTAAAAAAGATCTCAAAGCAGGTAAGGATCAAACTAAAATTCTACGTGCTAAATCCTTGGGAATGATATTTGAGAAACCTAGTCTTAGAACTAGGATAAGTTTTGAAGTGGGAATGAGTCAACTCGGTGGCACTTCGCTAATACTGAGCACTAATGAGATCCAGATTGGAGAGAGAGAGGCTAGATCAGATGTGGCTAGAGTGATGTCTCGTTACTTAGATGCACTAATGATTAGAACTTTTGGACATCATATTCTTACAGAGACAGCGGAAGCGTCTACTATACCTATTATTAATGGTTTGAGTGATACTGAACATCCATGCCAAACTCTTGCAGACTTGCTAACCATTAGAGAGCATTATGGTTCATTCAAGGGATTGAAGGTGGCTTATATCGGTGATGGTAACAACACAGCTAAGTCTCTGATGTTAGCTTGCGCTAAGCTGGGTATCAAGTTTCATATAGCTTGTCCTTTAGGATATGAGCCTGGTAAAGAATATGAATCAGCGTACAGTACAGTCTGTCACAGCGTTGGCGAGGCTGCTCAGGACGCAGATGTAGTTTATACCGATGTTTGGTCTAGCATGGGGCAAGAGAAAGAAGCTCAGAAACGTAAGAAGGTTTTTGCTGGTTATCAAATCAATAAAGCTCTTCTGGAAGAGTATGCTAAGAAGACTGCTATCGTACTTCACTGTCTGCCAGCGCATCGTGGAGAAGAGATCACGGCTGAAGCTTTAGAGAAGCATGAAGATACCATCCTCAATCAAGCAGAGAATCGCTTACATACACAGAAAGCTATTCTGATAAGTTTGCTAGGGAACTGAAATTAAAGTGATCTTTTAATTATTCTGATTAGCTTTAAGAGCTGCTAGTTTAGCCATCTCTTGCATTTCTTCGTCACGTAATTCTTCGAAGCATTGGATTGCTACTGGGAATTTATTCTTCACTAATTTAAGAGCAGCGTGTGCATATTGTTGTATTTCCCATTGAGCTTCTTTAGGAGCACGAAGCATATACCAATGCATAAAGTTACGCAAGTTTACTGTAGTAATGAACTCTGTATGTGAACCTACGGGAAGCACTCCACGAGCCTGTTCGCGGCAGACTCCCATCTCTATAAGTTTCATATAAGTATTCACTGAAGTCTTGCAAGCTTCCTCATATATGCGTGCAGCTTCTGTTTGATTGAGGTTACGCGCTTCAACACTCGCTTGCTTATTACTTTCAGCTTGCTCGCGGAATTGCGTTGGCTGATAAATAGTGTTGTCGAACTTCGTGTAACGCGCAGAGATCTCGTTAAAGACCCAGCATCTATGTTTCATCCACTGACGTGCTATATAGATGGGACACTTGACTCTGAACTTAAGTGAGTTTTGTTCAAACGGTGTCCAGTGCTTGTGTTTAGCTAGAAACTTGATTAATTTTTTGTCGCGATCTGTGAATTCATCAGATTCAGAATTATAAGAGACGCGCGCTGCGTTGACGATAGAGAGGTCATCTCCCATCACGTCCACTAGCTCCATGTAACCTAGTACTCCCAGGTCTGCAAACAGGGGGTTGTTCAGATCCTTAGTGATCTGTCCGTCTTCTTGTCCGCTGCGTTCTATAGTCTCTGTTGTAGCTGCCATGAGTGTTATTTTAGCAGCGAAAGCGAAGGTTAAGGGATTAGATTGTTGTTTTAGCTAGTGGATAACCCTTAATATGTAGATTTTACGGCAAAAAACAAAGAAAGATTAAATATATTTAATAGTAAAGTGTATTAATATTAGATTAAAGGGGTTGACGTCAATACATACGAACTGGTAATATGTATATCATCAATAGGTATCAAAGAGTTATAACATGATTCTTTATATCTATAGCAGATTAAGTAGTAGATCAACCAACCAAGGAACATAATATGCAATCATTAGTAGCAAACCCATTTCAACAAGAAAGAACCAAAGTAGAGATTCCTCGTAGAAGAGGTGGTCAAACGTCACAACCTTCGCCAGAAGACATTAGCCGCTCAGAGCTAGATAAACATTTGAGAGCCTTGGCAGAAGGCAAGTCAGCTGATGCTGCTATTGAGTCTAAATTTAATGAATACATGAATGGAAGTAATTCTTATGGTTACTTAGATGATACTGCTGTTCGTACTTTGTTTGCCAAACACCTTAAAAAACAAATTACTGATGGTAATGCTGACCTAACTAAGTTAGTTGGTTCTGATTCTATTTTTGCAGATTACATCGAAAGAAGAAGATACAAATCAGATTCAATTGAAAGTCAATTGTTTGATTATATATTGCTTGCTATTAAACAGAAGAAAGATGGTAAAGATCCACTCACTCAGCCTGTTTCACTTGCAGCAGAGGGACTTGATGGCTTTATTACACATTTAACTGATAAGGACAATGGTCTGTCATTTAAGTCTGGTAAGCTCGATCAGTTAAGAACTAGTAGTGATCCGATGGTGAGATTACTTCGTGACGCAGCTGTTAAGCTTGGTCTACAAAAAGCTATTGAGGTTACTAAAGAGCAATTAAGCTCAGGTCAATCGACAACGATGACTGAGAAGCTAAGCGAAAGCATTCCGGATCTTCTTAAGAGAGAAGAGAACAAGCTTAATGAGATTCTTCCACCGGGAGGAAGTTTAGTTGTAGCACGTAGATCAGATGGAACTCAAACTACAATTTCTAAAATTGATATTTCAAGTGTTGAGACTCATTTAGGTGCTGATGCTGTTGAATTTGCAACAGGGAAGACACTTGACTTTGGAGAATTTTTCAGAACAGCTCATAAATTAGCTCTTGGTGGTGACGATGACAAGGTAGCTCTTGCTAAACATGTGTCTGATGGGCTTTCACTAATTCTTGCTTATTATAAGGCTAAGGTTAAAGAAGCTGGTGCTGATCAAGATGCAGTTAAATTAGCTAACGATGAGTTTAAGCTTATATCCAAAACTATACAAGGTAAAGGTTTATTACCTACTAGCTTAGCTAAGATCGTTCGTGAAGCTGCTACTACAGCTATCATGTCGGATGATTTTAGAAATCGTGCTGCAGCTGGTGATATAAGTAACTTAAGTGAGAAGTTACAAGCTGAGTTTGTAGTAGATCTTAAAGGTGGCAACAGAGATATAGCTTCCTTGGATAAAATGAAAGGATTCATTGGTAATGATGATAAAGTTGCCATTATTGATCCAGAAAGTTTTGCAACTAAGTATCATACAGTTTCATGGGTAGAAAGTAGCGAAATTAAGACGCCTGAAGAATCATCAAATAATAGATTCTTGACCGATGACTCGCCTCTTTCTGTAGAGAGAATTGTACAAGCTTACAGAAGAGCTGTTGATAAGTCTTGTGATAAGGTCTATACAACGCTTGCTGAGAAAATTACAGGTAAGGAAGGTGTGGTACAGAAGAAGGTTCTTGAGCAGTTAGCTCAAGCCACTGAGACGGCTATTTCAGCAGAGTTTACTGCTGTTGCTGATGTGACGAAACTTATTGAAGATCAGCTGATAGCTTATAAAGACGGTAAAGCTGCCAATACTGATAGTACCAGCATGGAAAACGCTCTGCAAAAGTTCGTTGAAGAAACCCTTAATATCACTGATGGCAAAGCAAAAGCTGAGCTGTGGAAAGCTACAACAGATTCTGAAGGCAAGACAATATATACTCCGCTGAAAACTGCTGTTGCAGGTCTTCGTGACGCCATTATTACTTCTAATAATACCGGAAGTGGTGCTGCTGCTACTAATGACGAGATCAAAAGCGCTGTCGGAAGCTTAGTTACAGCATTACAAGAGAAACAAGTAGGAGCTGACGGTGGAGCTAAGGAGAAGAGTCTTTTTGCGAAACTTAAAGAATCTAAAGGTAAGGATAGGTTGAGAAACCTTCTGTCTTCTCTTAAAGTTAAGGCAGATGAGACTGAAGAATTCAGCAAAACTCTTGACTTGGACAAGATTGTACAAATATTTGACAGTAGTCAAGAAGGTAAAAAACTACAAAGAGCTGTTGAAGATCTATCACAGCCAGGTTCTAAGTTTAGCGATATCAAAGATAAGCAAGACTCAGAGCAGTTTGGTGAACTTGTAACCTTGTTATTTGCGAAGGACGACAAAGGTGGTATAGATGATAGTAAGAGATTAACTGCGCTTGCGGCTGTAATCAAGAAGGCTGCAGGATCTGATGAGGCTCTCTTAGCTTCTCTTAATTCACATATAGTAGCTAAACTTAAAGGTAATGCTGTGAAATCTACTGATGAAGTCGCATTAGCTATAAGGCTTAAAGGCGCAGTAGGAACAAACGTTAATAATACGGAGCTTGGAAAATGGATTAATGATACAGTCCTGACATCTCAACAACGTAGACTCATATTAGAAGGTACTTTCCAAAATATGCAGCGTCAGCTTGATAATCTTAGAGGTCATTTCTCTGCAGTTGCTATGAGATCCTTTGGTGATAAAGAAGTTTACAACGGAAATCTTAAACAAGCGGCAGATGATATTATCAATGCAGCTCAATCATTAGATAAGGATTCACCGAATGCGTTCCAAAGTATGAGAGACTCTCTTAAAAATAATGAATCTTCTAAAACGATGTTCGAACAATTAATAGATGGTATGCAGGTGAATTTACTTAAGACTCCTGAAGTGCCTAATGAGCATCCTGGAGATATCATTGATAGAGTGGTTAATTTCTTACAAAGCGCTATCTATAGCCCAGTATTAAGCTTGTGGAAAGGTATCACGTCTGGTTCTAGCTCTAGGGATTCTGGAGTAGACGCTAACCAGTTTGCTAAGGCGGCTTAGTTTAAGAACTTTATTGATCTTGATCAATAATCTGCAAAGAGTCTCCCTTTTGGGAGGCTCTTTTTTTGTTAAGCGTTAATTATCAATAATATTTGCGTTAATACGTTTTATATTGTAGATGGCTAGTTCTACCATTAATCCGTTTATTATTAACTCCTCAGCCAGCAGGGCGGCTAGTTCTCGCCGTAGAGTAGCGGCTTCTTCAGATAGAGTTAGCCCTGATGAGATCAATGCTGCTGAATTAAAGAAAGCTTTACAAGCCAAGAATCAGAACAGAGAGGTCTCTATTCCTTTACAAGAAAAACTTGAGCTTTATTTCTCTAATGGTAATAGCCACGGGCATTTGGCTGATAGGGCAACTGCTGCTGAGTTTAACGTCTATGTGAACAAAGCATTAAGAGGGGAAGATACTACCGTTCTTAGTCACCTTGTTTCAGAAGATCATTCACTATTAAGAGACCAACTAAGTAGAGCTGGATATGATACTGAGAGTCTTCCACAGTTATTACTTGATTATGCAGAGAGAGCACTTGTAGCTAAAGCTCAAGGCAGAGACCTTAAAAAAGAACCACTTCCTTTACTAGATGGAGATAATCCTAATGCACAGCTATTTATTGAGATGCTAACTTCACGTGAATCAGGTTTGACTACAGAGGCTGCAAGGCTTGTAGAGATAAGGAATAGTAGTGATCCAATACTGCGTCTTTCTCATCAAATTGCTAATCATTTAGGCTTGGGAGATGCTATTCGTGCCACAAGAACATTTCTCCGTAAGGCTGAAGCAAATCCACTTACAGAGAGATTGGAAAGTATTCCAGATCTTTTGAAAACTGAGTACAATCAACTCAATACCATACTTGAGCCTGATGGTAGTCTTATCGTTGAAAGATTGGCTGGTGGAAGAGTTAGTTTTATTCCTGCAATTGAACTTAATGCCACTCACTTATCTTTGCTTGGTACAGATGCAAGATACTTTACAGAGATGAAATCACTTGATTTTGGTGATTTCTTTAGGAGAGCTCATGCGCTGGCAGTGGCAGGTAATGATAATGAATTAAGTCTACATGTGGCTCAGGGAGCTTCTTTGATAATGGCATACTATAACCTTGAGCTCAATACTCCAGGTCTTAGAGAGGATCGTAGAACTCAACTAACTAGCGAGTTTAAGCTTTTAGCTCAAAATATTCAAGGTAAAGGTTTAATACCAACAACGCTAGCACGTATTATTAGAGAGAAAGTTACAGAAGCAACTTTGTCGAGTGATTTTGTTAATAGAGCGAACGCTGGTATAGAAGATCGTTATAGTAGTAGGGTCATCCGTGAATTCTTAGATGGGGTTCGTAGCCCAGAAATTACTAGCCATGCTTCTTTACGAACTTTAATAAGTAGTAGTAAAGTTATCGAAATTCCTAGTGTTTCTGGTAATACAACTCACTTACTCAAATGGTTAGAAGATGGGCAAACTTCGACTAGCCAAGAATCACAGGACAACCGTGATCTAGTTGATAAAAAACCTATATCTCTAGAAAGAGCTGTTAAAGCTTATGCAGATATTGTTGATGCAAGAATAATACAGATCAATAATGCTCTAGAGCCAGTTTTAAGCCCAGGTGATTCTAGTACTGGTACTATAGCTCAAACCAGACAGGGTATTGTAGAAGGAATGCAAGCTCTAAAAGCGTTCCCTGATATTGAATCAATAGCACAATATACCTCTGATACATTATCAAATATATCCACACAAAATATAAATGCAGAACAAGATCAACTTGAGAAAGCATTAACAAGCTTTGCAGGACGAATATTAGGTTCACAAGTTACTAACGACAATAGATATCAATCATTAAGAGGTTTCATTACAGATATTGCCATAAATATTATTAATAAAACGGAAACAAGTACAGAGATAGATGCATTGTTAAATGAATTGATGAGACTCAAAGCGAGTAAAGCCAATGCCTTCAGAGCACAGTTCAATGGACAGCAGGGTAAGGAAGCACTTCAGCAGTTATTCAATGCTTGCATCAAGGAAACTGGAACTAGTCAAGGATTTTTAGACAAGGTAAACCTTGATAATATAGAAGCAATTTTCAAAGGTACAGAAGGACTAGAATTAGCAAAACAATTAGAGCTTATGTCCACCTCAGGTGCAAAAGCTAGAGATATTATAGATTCACGCGGTGAAGCTTGCTATGGATCTTTTGCTGGTTTACTGTTTGCTCAGGATCGTGATGGACATACTGAACCAGAGAAACGTTTAATGGCACTCTTAAGATTGGTGACTGCGACAGCAGCCACTAGCGATGCGCATTTCCAAAGATTAACAAAGCATGTTATAGAACAGCTTGAAACTACTTCAAGTAACGCAAATACTATTAATTTAATTACTCAATTTCAAAGAGCTTCGAAAACATTAGACGACGCTGCAAATGCAAGTAACTTTAATGCATTGCTTGTAGCACAAGATAGATTAGTGTTCTTAGAAGAAAATCTTCAAGCAAGACAAAGAGAATTAGATCATATACGTGAACAGAGTTCTTCTATAGTTATAAGAAACTTTGGTGATGAAGCTAAATATGCAGAATATAGAGCAGCCTTGCAGAGTATTTTAGGTGCTGTTGAAAGACTATCTGATCGCGATAGTGGTGAGTGTGTCAAAGACCTTACAGAACAACTTAGAAATGATGGTAATGATAAAGCACAGGCTATAGCTCTGCATCTTATTCATCAATTAGACCTCACTGGTTTAAGTGCATCTTATTCGGGTGAACATGAAGCAAACTTAATTGATCGATTGGTAATCCACATTGAGAGAATTTTGAATAGTAGATATCTAGCTACTTTTGCCAGAGCTAGAGAAATAAGGGATAATACCTAGTTGTTACACCTAATAATGTGGAATCTATTCAATTTCAATATAAAAAATCCTTGCACATATACGTTGTATTAACAGGATTATGGGTCAGATTAGAAATATTGTTAACAGATGGATGGGTAATGAAGTCAATGTTATACATAGGCCTGATTCTAGACCTAGCTTACTTAACCCACAAGATTCTGTAAGAGATAGAATACTGAGAGATTTAAGATTAGCTCACAATAATGGTGATGCAGAGAAAGTTTTAGAATTACTTGATCAAATTAAGTCACGCACGCAAATACGAGAAATCTTTGAAGCGAATCAAATCGGTGTCGAAGATCGTAGGGCTTTGAATCTTTTTAAGCAGTTAGCTAGCAATGCATCTCCTGATGCTGTTCGTGCTAGAGCCAGAGAAATAATTTTTGCCTATGCACATGAAAAAGCTGCTGTAATTATTAAAGAACCAGGTAGTACTGATGCTCATCCTCATGGAACTCAAGTACTTGATGGTTTGGCAGCGTACCTTGATAATAACAGTACCCCAGAAGCGCAACAAAAAGCCTTATCAACAGTTGCTAGTGGGCTTGGTTACCATATAACGGGATTAAGACAAGCAGTACTCACTGATGCAGCTCCAGATGCTAAAGCTAGTAAAAATGATAACTTACTGTGGCAGTTATACAGTCAAAACGGTATAGGCAGCGTAATTTACAGCTTACTTAATGAAAGTAATTTTATTGATGATAACAAGAGATTAATGAGTACAGCAATTACTCATGGCGAAGGTTCGATGGACCTGAGCATGAATGGTGACTTACAGAAAGCCAATCTATTAGCTCAAACTAAGAGATCAGTAATGGGTATTTTTGGTTCTTGGAGTTCTTGTAATTTTACCTTCGAATGGAAAGAAATTGATGCTCTGGGTGCTACTGTTGACCGTAGCTATAACTTAGATCAGTTACTTACAGACGTTTGTAAGGAAGGTCCAGCAGAAGCCAATAATAAATTTATTGATGCTTACGTAAAGCTTGTTGAGTATAAAGAAACACTGAGAGAAGATCCTATTACCAATGCTGCTGCTATCACGCGTTTGGAGAAAGAACAAACTAAAGCTCTTAAATTTTTATTTGATTCTAATAAATTACAAGCGACTGGTTCTGAAGGTGAGATGATATATCAAGCCTTACAAGACAATATGAAGCTTCATGGCTCAATGAGATTTCTTAGTAGTTTATTCAAGTCTGTGATTGGACCAAATGAAATTGCAGAAATTGTACAACTTAGAACACTATATAGAGAAGCTTTTCCTGGGACAGATTTAACTTTTGTTGATGATAGAGGTGGAACTAGAGCAGTAGAGACTTTAAGAGAGTATAAATTAGCATTAGAACAAAAAAGAGAGCAATATCAAGCTGCAATTGAGCTAAGAGTAGAATCTATCGCTTCGAATCATTTGAGTGATATTCTTCCTGTACGCCCAGAAGATTTTGCAGATCGTACACAACGCTTTAATAATCTATGTCAGAATCATCGCCGTGAATCACAAGCTATAGCAGAGAATGGTGCTTTAGATGCGACAGGCAAGGCTTTTGAACAAGCTGATCTTTTAGTTAGATTTAAGGCTGAAATGACTCGACAGTTTCGTACTGCTTGGTCAACGGCACCTTTAGCAGTTAATCAAAAGGAAACTCTTGAATCTTTAATCTCATATGCTAGAAGTCAAATGCCAGAAACTTTTAAGACCTATGGAGCAGCTTATGAACAGCATATTAAAGCTTCAAAAGCTATCAATGCCATTGAGCTAATGGAAACTAAAGCTTCAACTGAACGCACACCTGCAGATAATCTGATACTTAGAATTCTGGCTGAAGATAAAGTTAAAGTAGAAAGACAAAATAGTGGTAGGGATGTTCCTAGCTATATTGAAACTTTATTCAGAAGAGAAGTTGCTGACTGTCCAGATGTTAATTCAACTCTAGTGGGAGCCTTTGAATTAATGAGAAGAATTAGCGCTGATGCCACTGCCTCTGATGGGGAAAAACAGGCTGCCAGAGAGTTTATCGTAAGAGATATTCTTAATTTACCAGACGCTAGTACTCCAGCGACCCTTGCTAATTTAACAGATCCAACTAATAATCCTCTCCGTAGACAAATGAATAGAGAGCTATATGCCTTAAGTCATCAAATTCAAACCTTAGATAATCAAGAAGAACCTATAAGAGATAGAGCAAAGCATAAATTCTCAGCGGAAATTGTTAGATTTATCAAAGTAGCTATCCCTAATGCTGATATTAATTCATTAGATGGTGACGTAAATAAGTTGGAGAGCATAGTTGCTAATTTAATAACAATGCAAGGTAAGAATGCAGAAGATCCAACACGACAAGCATTGGAACTAGAGAATCTCAAATTACTTGGAATTGATATGAATTCAGCTAACTCCTTTGGTTTTGATCAAAATGCTTATATTGGATCATTAATCGATCCTCGTCAAGACATTAGTATGATAGAACTATTTATGGAAACTTTGAAATCTGTCTTCGAATATATTAAAATGATGAGCGGACCTAGTGTCGCTCAAGATGGCTCTAGATCGGAACAGAAAAAGGTAAGACAGTTAAGCCTAACGCAAGATGTATAGAATAGAAACTTTGTAAAATTATGTATAATCAACAGAACGTCACACAATACCATACAGATGATTTTGATAGAAAAATGCTCGATAGAAGTTACTGTGTTTTAATAGATCCTAAGTTTTCGGTCGAAAGAAAACTAACAGCAGTAGAATTCCTATCTAGATTTGTCCCAATTAAAGAACATAGACAAAGATTAGAAATTCTACGTGATAAAGAGAAAAATCGTAGAATAAAAAAGCACTTGGAGAAAGCTTTAGATGGAACTCTTTTTGATTACATCACACAAGCTTTTATTGATTTTGAATCTATTGATAATGCAGTTGAAGCTGAATTTAATGCTGATAAAAATAGAGCTAAATTAGAATTCAATAAAGCCTTGTCTGGTAATTTACCATTTTTGCGTTATCAAGCTAGGAATATGAAAGAATAGTCTTTGTAAAGAATAGATAATGCTAAAATCATCTCTGGATGACAGCTTCAACTACAACTCGTAACCGCTATGTCTATGGTCCAGTACATTCTTGGCGCTCAGGGACTTCGCTTGGTATAGATCCTATCGGTGAGCACTCTACTTGTTCTTTTAATTGTGTTTACTGTCAGCTCGGGAAGATACAGACAGTGACTACTGAGATTAAGGATTACGTGCCTACTCAGTATGTGATAGATGATTTGCGTGAGCTTGAAGCACAAGGGCAGTTTAATTATGATGAGTTAGATGTCATAACTTTTGCGGGTTCTGGGGAGCCTACCATTGCTAAGAACCTCGGTGAGATGATTATAGCGATTAGGGAATTATATAAGGATCGTCTTAAGCCAGTGCCGATTTCTATTCTCACTAACGCTACCATGCTGAATGATGCAGAGGTGCGCAAGCGTGTTCTAGAAGCAGAGCTCATATCACTTAAGCTTGATGCTCCTAATGATGAGATACTCAGAGCTGTGAATCAGCCGGCTGCAGGTATAACGATGGCAAGTATTACTAGTGGAATTAAAGCATTAAGACAAGAACTATATGGCTCTAATGCACTTTACAAGGCTGTCCTACAGTTGCAGATGATGTTTATGCCTAAATTTATTGCCGAAGCAAACTATATAAAAGCTATGGCTGATTTGATAAAAGAGCTTGGCATAAATAAATTACAGATTAATACTCCAACGCGCGAGAAGCCTGTTTCTAAGACTGGTGAATATTGGATAGATACGCGCGGTAATCATTACAGTGAGGAGCAAGCTGGTCATGTTAAGCCAGAATATATTGAGTTTAAGCATTTGCCTGTGATAACGAAGGAAGAGGCGTTTGCTATAGAAGATAGACTGAGAGAGCTTTTACATGACTCCATGCCAGAACTTGAGATAGTAAATGTCTATAAGCGTGAGAAACATTAGGATGAAGCTATATCCCATTATTAATTTAAATCTTGATGAGAGTAGCTTTAGCCCTCAGGATATTTCTGGTATCTATGATTTCTTGATTACTACAGTTGCAAGTTTTGCTGATAGAGAAGCTTTAGCTGCACTTGAGTTCAGTCTGGCTTGCCCGCAACTTTATATTAATCTTCCAAACATTATAGCCAAACTTAAAGAAGCAAATATACCACTAGCATTAGCTAGTCTCATCTCTGTAGATCAAGTGCTAGATCTCAAATCCACTCTGGAAGGGATTCTACTAGAGCCGATCGAAATCTTCTCGCCAGCATTTGATGAAGACATAGCTAAGCTAATAGAAGCTGATGCTTTTATGAAGCGGTACTTGAATTATATTCCTGGTGTTTATAATGAAGTTGATGTTGACGAAGTGTTACAATTGAGCCCCAATATCTCTAAGCTGAAGATTTATCCGATGGACACGCGTACGCCGCAAGCTTTGCTGGAAGCCTTACAGGGTCCTTGTCCTGAATTGAGGTCAGCTAAAATTAGGTCACGTATTATTACTGTGAGTGCTGAGCTCGCAGATAAGTATCAGCCTTATGAGAAACTTTCTAAGAATCCAAATATTATGGTTGTAACTAGTCCACGAGATTATCAAAAGCTGCGTAAAGATTTTATGCTGAGACCTTCTGTGAAATTAGTTTTTAAGCCTTTGCTGAGAGATCCGCAGGAGTTAGTGAATTATATTAAAGCTGCAAGTCCTAAAACTCAAGTAGTGATAGCTGGTCTGGGAGCAGATTTGAAGAGAGCTAAGTCTCTTAGTGGTGTGGAGTTCATAGCTACGCGTATGTTTAAGTCAGTGTTGTTTGATATGCTGAGTGGTGCTATTAGTGATGATCAAGCAAGAAAGCGTATTAGAGAAGAGATAGAGAAATGAGCCTAATCAATATAGTTCTTTATCAACCAGAAATCCCGCAAAATACTGGCAATATAGCGCGCATGTGTGTGGCTAATGATTTGCATTTGCATTTAATTAAACCACTTGGATTTGAACTCTCAGATAAATATCTCAAACGTTCTGGCTTAGATTATTGGCAATACATTAATTACACTGTATATGAGAGTTGGGAGGAATTCTTGCAAGGTAATCCAGAAGCTAGTTTGTGGTATTTAACAACCAAGTCTGAGCAATCATACTGGGATGTGAAGTTTACGGAAGGGGATTTTTTGGTTTTTGGACCGGAGACTAAGGGACTACCTATGGAATTGATGCAACAAGATTGGTCTAAGGCTATTACTGTACCAATGATGGGCAAGCATGCTCGTAGCCTTAATCTTGCAAGTACAGTGCAGACTGTGGCTTATGAAGCCATGAGGCAGATCTTACCTTGTCGTAAAACTTTTAGCTCGCCATTAACATAGCTGATAATGGTACTTGCCTCTCCCGAGGACTGTTCGCTGGTTTCTGGTTCGAGAATTAAATCTACTTTATCCGTAAAATGTTCTAAAGCTTCTTGATAGTTGTTGACAGGGTTTGAGCCACTGAGATTGGCGCTGGTGCTTAGTAATAAGCCATCTTCAGTATCATCTAATAATTTCATCACTGACTCTGATGCTGGTATACGCATGCCTATGGTTTCAATTCCAGGATTAATCCAATCAGGAAGTGCTTTTGATCTAGGCATGACTATGGTGAGAGCGCCTGGAAAGTATTCACTTGCAATGTTCTCTATGACTGAGTCCCAGCCTGTGCTGATATGCTTTAATTGTTCTATGGACTTAGCGAAAATTATCAATGGTTTGTTTTCGTCACGACCCTTAATCTCGTAAATTTTGAAATAATTTTCTTGGTGGAGCTTAGCAACTATACCCCAAACCGTATCTGTTGTGGATATGGCTAATTGCCAATTAGGCTTTGGAGAGGCTTGTTGTTCCTTGTTGTTGTGAAAGGTATTCATTTAGGTCTTTATTGAGGGTTGGTATGTCTGATCCACTAGTAAGATATTTATTAAGTAATAAGTTAGAAATACTAGCAGAATTAGCAGATGTTACCATTCTATCAAAAGCAGGACTAAGGTTTTTTCCCATAGCAGCAAGGTAATTTAGTCCAGCACCTGGATTAAGTAATATTTCTGTATTGATTTTTTTCAATGCATCGTCTTGGCTGGCATTTAAGGCAAGTGAATTGATGTCTATTGTTAGACCAAATATATTAGCCAATTTGATCATTTTTTGAACGTTTTCTGGTAGTTCACTTATATTTCCCTGTGACTTGCTAGTGGAAGCTAGATCTAAGTTTGTTGATTTGTTTACTTCACGTTGTTCTGATATTTGTTTCTCTAAATCAACTCTTGCTTGTACTTCTTGTGCTTGTTTTTCTGCATATGCTTTTGCTTCTCGAGCTGCATCTTCTCGTCTTTGTTGTTCTAGTCTGGCTATATATCTTTGTTCTTCTTCTAACTGCTCAAGTCTTTTTGCTTCATCTGATGGTTTGTTTTGTGTTAAAGTTCTTAAACTCTCAGCTTCTTGTGAGGACTGCTTTATTTCGCTATTCTTGTCATTAAATGATTCTATGAAATCTTTAACTCTATCTGCAAAAGGTTGCGAAAATAAATCACTGAAATTTTCTATGCCAATTTTCTTCTTGGTGTTACTCCAAATCTGTGCCAAAGGCTCTGTGATTGGCTTGAAAACAGCAGTAAGGCTGTCCCAAAGATTCGTCGTAGTTTTCTCTGTGCTGGGGCTATCTGTAAAATCTTCGGTCTCACCATTTTGATTTTTGGATTTATCTTGTTTATTCTTTTCTGCATCGCTGCCTTGCTGAGCTGTATTGATAATGTTGAGTAATAAGCCGGGAAGGGGCATAAATATTGGTACGGCTGTACCCATGACTTGTTCGAGTGACGGTTTAGGTTTGTCAGTTGATTTATCTTCTGATGGTTTTTCTTGTTCACTAATACTAGTTTCAATTAGTGATGTGATTGATTTTTCGTGAGTATTTATGTTTGCTGCTTCCAATTCTGCAAGTAGAGTGTCCAGGTTTATAATTGGATTGTTTTGTTTTGTTGGAGCTTCTGTTTCTAGTTGCTTTATTTGATCTAGACTGAGCTTTCCTAATTCCTCTTCATTCTTTTCTGATTGAGCCGCCGGTGTTTGGGTACGTAATATTAATCCCTGACTAATTTCAGGAGGAAGAAATATACGACGGTTTAAGCCATCACTTAATGGCATCTTTAATAGATCTCTTAAAAAGGATAATTTGTGAATATCAGTTCCCATATCAAGTCTCCCAACCCTTGTGTATACAAAGATTAATGCTGCTTACCTTTGATAGGGGAAATCACCTAAGCCATGATTCTAAACTTAGAAGCTTTTTGACTCCAATTCTTTGCTGCTAGTGGATCAGACAGTATATTTTCTCTTGTAGAATCTGCATAATTTTGGCTTTCAAGTAATTCATCTACATAATTTTCTGCGCTAACAGATGAACATCCATTATTAGCCATTTCTATTATCTTTCCTATTTGGTTGCTATTACCACTTGTAGACAGTCTCGATAATACCTGGGAGAAGTTGGTATTAGCATAAGTGGCTCTGAGAAAAGCCCAAAGATGTGGATGCTCGTGTGCACGCTGTTGAGCCATGGCTATTAATTCACCAAAGCTCATATGACAAGCATCTATCTCTGCTGCACTTATACCGAGAAATGCTGCAATTCTTTTAATTCGATGTACTAGATCTGGTACGCGATTAAAACTTAAATTTGTAGCATAATTACAATTACATTCACCGCTCATTTGGTTTATCTCCCAAATTGAGCTCTGGTGAACTTGGCTGAATATATAAAGCGATGATAGAAAAATTTTGATATATGTATTTCACCCTTCGGGCGTCAGACATATTCTTCATTCGATATGCATTGCACAAAGCTTCTATTATATAGAAAATTCCCTTAATATGTATTTTGCCCTTCGGGCGATCTATATATTATTGTGAGTCGTAAAAT
>CAYPGT010000040.1:0-2396 GCA_964410425.1 uncultured Gammaproteobacteria bacterium | reverse complement strand
CTTAATATGTATTTTGCCCTTCGGGCGATCTATATATTATTGTGAGTCGTAAAATTCGGGCACAATATAGATAGTGGATCTGGAGTCACTCAATACCGGAATAATAGTTTTAGATAGCGATGCTGGAAAGATTAGCAGCATGAATAATTCTGCTACGAAAATTCTAGGCTGGGATATCAAAACTCTTAATGAGAATTTTCATAATCTAACTAAGCTCAGTGCTGGTCTCTTGGCTTTAACTAAAGTTATTAAGGATATTAAATCATCGACCGAATTAAAGAAGCTTGAAGTTTCTATTAATAGTCAACAATACAATCTTTATTTGCAAAAAACTAAGGAAGGTATTTTGTTAGAACTAACGCAAATTATTTATCAGGACATGAAGCAAACTACTCACGAGCTGAAACGTCCGATACAAAATATTAAAACACTGGTGGAAACTTTGCAAATGGGTGCAAAGAACGACTCAGTTAAATGTGATGAATATTTATCTAAGCTTAATTACGAGGCAGACCGCTTGGGGACTATGGTTCAGGATATGCTTAGTCTAAGCCATGTATTGAGTGGTTCTGTTGCATTAGAGTTAACTGCGATAGATTTATATGCAAGGGTAGAGAAGTTATTAGCCTTAGCGAGTTCAAGAGCTTCTGCTAGAAACATAGAACTAATGAATCAAATCAAAAAAGCAACTAAAATTTTTGCTGATGCTAAATTCTTTGATCATATGCTTGGGAACTTGATTGATAATGCAATTAAATATAACGTAGAGGGTGGTAAGGTTTATATCGAGTTTGTTGATGGGAAATTAATTGTCAAAGATACTGGACGAGGTATTCCTGAGTCTGATTTAGAAAGGGTCTTTGAGCAGTTTTATCGAGTGAAAGAAACTCAAGCTATTCAAGGGAGTGGATTGGGTCTCGCTATAGTGAAGGCGATTGTGGATCTGCATGAATGGAGCATCAGTATTGAATCTGAGCTGGATCAGGGTACTAGCTTTATTATTAATATAAAAAATCAAGAGTAACCAATAAGCCGGGTTTTGTGAGCATTGCTGCTTAACGATCATCTATCTAGGCTCAAGATTGCTCTTGAACTCAAGCGGAATTGAGATCCCTAATCTAGCTTTGTGGGCAATAGACTAGATGCGAATCCTTACCTTGCACCATCGGCGGGGTTTACCTAGCCTAGACTTCTCAATCTAGCTGGTGAGCTTTTACCTCACCTTTGCACCCTTACCCTGTGGCAGCTCTCGCGCTCAACTTCTGTGTTATGCTTCGCAGCTCGCCATCCTCATTTACGTTTTAGTAAACTCCGGTGGCTCGGTGCTCGCATGCCTTGAATTTGAACGCGAGAGCTACCACAGGGCGGTATATTTCTGTGGCACTATCCTCACGCTCACGCGCACCAGCTCTTAACTGGCAGCCTAGCCCATGTGGTGCCCGGACTTTCCTCTAGACTTTGCAGTCCAGCGATCGTTTGGGTTACTCCTGAGCGAATGATTATAGCAGGGACATGCCGTTACTTGTGCCGATATGGCTCAATCTGCCTTGTGCTGCCTCAATAATTGCTAATGCTTGAGTTTGGGTCTTAATACCACCAGCAGCTTTAATATGAATAATTTTCTGGGCATCGTATTCATTTAATTGCTTTGCTATCAAGCTAATTAATTCTGGACTACTGCCTCTTAATGGGAAATTATTTTCTGCCTTAATAAACCCAGTGGAATTTTTATAAGCAAATTTAATTTTATTATTTCTGTCTAACTCATAAACTAGCTGAGCAAAAATATCAATGCTAAATTCTATGTTATTGTCATCAAGAAGCTCACAGGAGAAGATTGGTTTAAGCCAGAGTTCTTTGTCATAGCTCTTAAGTAATTCTATATAGGCATTGAGTTCAGCTCTGAGAGCCTTATAGTCATGGTTCTTGATGTTTTGTAAATTTATTACAGGATCTAATTCGAGAGCACCATCTGCGATGGCTTGCTTAGCTTCTCGTATCTTCTCTTCTATACTTGCGTTACCCATGGACTTGATAATCTCTTTTAGATTAGTTTCATTACAGTTGTAAACTTTCTTTGGGAAGTCTATAGTTGCTGAGCAACGATATAGTGGAGAGAATTGTTTAACCCAGTTACTTCTAATACAAATCGAATTAAATTTATGCTCTTGCGCTTCTTGAGCAAGTTGTTCTAGTTCAGCTGCACTAGCATCAGGCTGAAGGTTGGTGTGGTCGATTAATTTATTAAGGCTTATAGCTTGTTGTGGCACGGTTTAATTGTAGTAGGTCTAATATGTATTTTGCCCTTCGGGCGAATATATATTATATTAAACTCGATGTTATTTGGCAGCATTTGTTAAAATATATATAGATATATGGCAGAAGCTATTCTTACT
>CAYPGT010000039.1:0-18410 GCA_964410425.1 uncultured Gammaproteobacteria bacterium | reverse complement strand
TAGATCAGGGTGAAGAGTTTTTACACACACTGCCTGAATCAATCAGGTTCGGTAAAGGCCGCAATAAATGCACTATACATGAGGCACCGGAATATCATAGTAAACCCACACCTCATAGTCTAAGAACCTTGTTAATGAAAAATGATCAAAGCCCAGTAATCTTAACCTACGACGGTGAAAAGTTTGCAGCAAGGCAAAACGACAACGTGATGTCTTTATTTAAGGTACCAGGTCTAAAAGAGAATGATGATGAATTAGCGGATACCACAACTCCATTAGGGAAGTTTTTAATTTTTCTCAATAAACTGATCACGACTTATGATGAAAATTACTCCCATTCTATATCTATAGAATCATCATCAAATTCTTCTGGATCAAAATCGTTTCAATGTGGCAATTGGAGTTTTGTCGTTTCAGATGATACTCTGGATTATGGTAAAACTGCTTTCACCACAGCCCTCAGGAATAATGCTCAAGCTACAGTTCGAAACATAGCAGCTGAAACTGATAGCAGTAAATTAAGTTATAAAATCACCCTACGCGGTTCAACATCAGCTCACGAATTTCACCTAATAATTAGTCGCTCCGAAAATCAAGGGCAGACTGGTATTAAGTTTGAGATATTCAAGCATGGCAGTACCAGAGAGAGCTCAAATAAATTCACTGCGTTTTTAGCTGATACCGAAATAAGCTCTAAAACTCGATCCAGTAAATGTAAATTAGTAAATGAGATTATTGAATTTGCTTCCAAGCAAGCTACTAGCAAGACAACTGAAGTTACACTCAAAACAGATCTAACAACAAAACAATTAGGTGACGTTACTATTGAAGCTCTTGGTGACAAAGCTTTAAGTTTAATTGAAGATTCTCTCCTAAATACTAAAACAACTTTAACAACGTCAGATTCAAGATCACAAATCGGTTATCTCAAATATAAATTCACACCCAAAAGTCCTAATGACATCAGTGGGATTATTATAGTAGCTAGTACGGATAAAGTTACGAACGATGTTTTGACATTTGACTTGATGGTGATTCCTGCTGATCAAGCAAAAGCATTTAAGCCAGGTCAACCAGAATTTAGAATAAAGATTCCTGTTGACAAGATTGATGCGCTAATCAAGCAGAAAACAACGCCAAAGGCTTTGAAATTTTTAATTACAGCTGCTTATAGAGAACGTATGGCTGACCTCAACTAGAAATCAGATTTCAATTTTTATTAATAGTAGTTTTAGACAATTCCAGCTAACACCTGCTATTATCTATAGACACTTATGGTCGCACAATACATAAGATTCGGAGCAAATTATCGCGTTAAAGTAGAACAGGGAACAACAGGTTACCTACTAAGCATGTCACAGTTAATAGAGTCTCGTGCCGGTAACAACACCCCTACTAAATATAGAAAAGATCCTTCTCCACAAAGCACTAAAGAACTCTATCTTAGGGGTAAAGCAGAACCAATCAGTTTAATTTATGATGGCACTAGATTTACAGCTAGAGAGGGTGAAGAACTTAAGTCCTTATTTAAAGTACCTACATTACAAAAAGCAGATGAAATAATTACTTTTGATAAAGAAACTCCACCTGGTAAGTTTTTAGATTTCTTACAAAGCTTAATACTGTTTCATAAGAAAAAGAGTCCGAGTTCAACTGCAGAACAAGTAAGCACCAGGAACAAACCAACAGAAATTAAGTTTGGCAAATGGACTTTTAAGGTATTAGAATCTGGTATTGAAGGAGCTGAGAATGCCTTCTCAAGTGCATTAAAGGGGATGAATACAAGTCGAGTTTCAAAAATAAAACTTGACTCCAGTGACAATAGTCTAAACGCTGAGATCTTTAGAGTTATCCAAAGAGAAAGTATAACTAAAAACTTTAACCTTAAAGTTACGCAAGCTACAGACAAAGAACAATCAGGACTAAAGTTTGAGATGCACAAGACTGGTGATGAAGATGCTGCTAGAACCAAGCTAATTTTATTTTTAGATGATAAACAAATCAAGAATAAGTTTACACCTAAACCTCCAAGTCCTTTATTCACTAATCTTCTTCAATATATCGCACAGTTACCACGACCAACCATTAAAACAGATACGGTAACAAGCAAGAGCTTAGGTGATATAACTATTGAAGCCCTCACTAATCAGCCAATGAGCTTACTCGATGGTTCTGTCTTACTCGAGAATGGAACGCGCATGAAAAACTCAGACACAACCCCAGTGCCGGGCTTTTGTAAATATGCACTTCAACCAGCAAGTACGAATGGTGTTATAGGAGCTGTAGTACCTAAAACTACTATTAAAGTTAATGATGATACTTTTAGTTTTGATTTAATTACCCTTAATGCTACTAATAGAAAGGACTTTAGTAACTTAGCTCCAGAATTCAGAATCACAATCCCAGTAGCACAAATAAGTCGCATAGAGAGGCGAAGAGATTTACCAAACGCACTAAAATTTTTGATTACAGCTGCTTATAAAGAACGTGCCTTATAGCGACACTTATTTCTTAGCCATCTTGGCAATCACTAAACCAGCTATAAGTGATGAGATCAGGGAATCCAAGATACCTACAGTTATATAATCTAAACCAAAACCCCACCAGTTTAAGTTAGGAAGGTAGGCAGCAAGAGCGATAGCTAATCCAGCAACAAGTACAAACTTTAATCTCTCAACATAGCCACTAAGATTAGTTTGCAGTAAAAGCCAAGTTATCAAGAATGCGACTGCTATATCCAAAAGCAATTCATTAACAAGCTTTACAGGAGAGAACTTTTGTCCCTTCGGTGTCAAAGCCACTAGCGCAGAAGGTCCTTCAACACCACCACACTTGTGCATTGCTGGTAAAGCATAAACTCCAGGCACATTAGAATCTATGTTTTGTAATAAAGCAAGCTGCACTAATTGATCATCCTTAAACGAGTGAATAGTTTGACCATGCCAAGGAAGCTGCATCCAAGAAATATTCACCCAAATAAATACCGCTAAACCTGCAACTAAACTAGTCTTAAATATATTAACCATAGCTATATTTTAGCAAACTAGCCCCAATCCTGTTAATATAATACCCTGAATCTCCTTACTAAAAAGATGTCACATAGAACTGCCACAAGACCAAAAGTCCATGATCCTAATTCAATCGCCGAACATGCCAGTCGACTTGAACGAGCTGCTCACTTTGGAAGAATAGCATCTGGATTCAGGGGTACTAATAGTAGATTAGTGCATCGCTTGTTTCAAGCAGAAAGCGAAAGACTAGGACACAAACCACTTAAACCAATACTCACTATTAAGAGCAATGCTGTTCATGAATCAACCCCAATGTTTATCGGAGATAAATCACTCATTCTCATTAAGGGTGATAAACTTCGACATCTAGACTTAGATACGAAGAGCATTTCACGGGAACCTATTACGATTCCTTCTCTAATAAATACTGAATGTTGCGTAAGCATAGCTGACCAAGAACGACATAGAGTTTACATGATTAATGGTTTCAGCTTTTCGTCATTCTTCGACAAAAATCTAATGCTTACTGAATATTCATCAACGGATCATCAAATTAAAGAGAAACAACTAATATGCGAAGGCAAACCTATTCGGGGTGCAGTTTTGAGACTTCATATTGATAAGGATCACAACTTACATATGATCGTGGTAGATACTGAACATGATAATGAATGCCTTCATTACAAATTAACTGAGAATCAGCAATTGGAGCTAGTGGCACGATACGATGGTGATATAAATGGTTTTGTATTTATTGATGATAAGCTCTATTACCACCGAGATGATTACCTGAATGGCAATTCTAAACTTTACGACGCAAGCCTAGCAAATGAGACAAGTGTCTATCAACAAGTTCGTCAATCAATTCATCTTCCATACCTAGCTGCCAGAAATGCCATCCCCCTCAGAGATTGCAATCCACATGACAATACCATATTAGAAGAGATAATCAGTGATAACAAAGGTAGATTATATTGTCACTGCCGTGGAGGAATTTATGTTTTTAAGCGTAACCCTATAGGGTCTTACCAATATGAATTCGAATTACCACTTCATGGAGATTTAACTCACTCTAGATTAACTATTGATAAAAAAGGTAACGTACTAATCTCACATCATCCTCCAACCTATGGCGATGCTGAGACCAAAGTCAGAGAAATCAAGCCCACAACTGAGTTCTATTATATCCCTCACAATGAAATAGCTGAGCTGGCTAAAGCACCAAGGTTAAAAATCCTTGCAGACAAAGAACTTAATCTCACACGACAACAAAAACTTGACCCAGAACGGACACAGTTGCCCAGCTATAAAGCATTGGCGCCTGATTCTAAAGTTTACAAACCAATAGTCAGTAGCATTGCCGGTCGCATCAATACTGGATTAACAAGATCCAATTTAATTCCAGAAACTAATTTCTATTATAGTCAAGGAGATGAACCAGCTTGTGGCATTAGTGCTTGCCTAAATGCCTTAGAGCAATTAGATATACATCCAGCTTACGCACAAATGGCAGAACTTTATAAGATGGGCTTAGCATCTATTCTTCATCGTGAACTTACGACTCAGATAGCTGAATCCAAGATATTTACGACGAATAAATCATTTGTAATGGAAGAGTTCCTAGCTGCGCTCATCCCGCAGATTCAAACTACTGCTCTTAGATTAGAAGGAATAAGTGAAAAAAATACAAATGAACACCAATCTATTATTCAATCTAATGCTCAATTAATTAAGGAGTGCTTAGACAGAGGCGAAAAATTATTAGTCAGTGTTTACAACGAAGTTTTCAAACTAGGTAGTAATATGAACGCTGGTCATGGACTAGTAATCACTGGCTACGAAATTAACAAATCCGGATATATGGATCTTATGATAGTAGATTCAAGATTAGGACCAATATGCTCTAGTTTAGAACACTTAAGTAAGGCCTTACCACCAAAAGAAGCTTATAAAATACATAACAAGCTTCATTATCGAATATTCAAAAGATAAAATATCAACTAACTACCCCTGCATAATACCAACGCCCGTCTTCTTTAATAAAGCGACTATGTTCTTTTAATTGTGCGGGTCGATTATGGAAGCGATAGCTTGCTGTGAACTCTACTTCACCTTCTGTATCATTCTCTAAGCCTGCTTTAGTAGCAGTAACTTTAAGACCAGACCAACGTAGGTCAGGCTCAAAACTCAGATTCTCCATGGCAGCTCTTTGGCTTGAATGCCAAGTACTAAGCAAGTAATCTTTAAGTTTTTTGACATAAGCAGTATAACGAGACCGCATCAATTCTTCTGCTGTAGTAGCTTGTCTTAAACCTTGATGCAGATCCTTACAACAATCGTTGTAACCTTTATTACTGCCGCAAGGGCATGTATTAGTGTTGACCATCTTCTACTCTCAACTAAATCCTCAATATGACATTATAGTCTATTTACTGATATAGACTATTCCAAAGATAAGCCGCATAAATCCATGTCCAACATTAATTAAAATATTTGAACACTAATCATTTTATCACAAATAGTTAAAATTCTGGGTATAATAGAAGTAACGCAGGTAGAATTATGAAATTAGGATTACAAATCTCTCTTTTATTGAGCATTTTTTTTATTCTAGAAGCCAATGCAGTAGCTGATGTCAATAAAACGTCTGATGGGGATTATCAAATTATTCATGACGATATATCTACTATTGGAACTCCTACAAAAGAAAACTTAAAACCCAAACTAGTACCTGAACCTGATCTAGACTCAACTAGACCAGTAGATGAAAAACTAATACAAAAAATTGAAAATGGTACTTCGATGCAAGGAACAGTAAACCAATAAAGAAGAAACTAAATTATTTTGAGATCAATAAATTTGATAATGTGAATTATTAAATTTCATAGATTAGAGCTCTGACGAATTGATTCTTGCTATAATAATTAGTATTCTAATGATTAGCATTAGTAGAAAATAAGGAGAAATAAGATGGAACGTAATAGTGAACAAAAGAATAATGAAAACAAAGGTAGAACTAGAACCGATGAAAGAAATGCCTGCAGTGGAACTAGTAGAAACGAACACGACAACAACGGCTGTAAAACTACCGACAAGAGCAGCAAGGATGTTGATAAAAAAAGAAGCAGATAGAATTATTTGCGGGGAGAATTTTTGTGAAAGAACTTAGTGACAACTGTGATTATTTAAATATATATAATTACTTAAAATTTATTATCAATGATAGTAAATCAACTGAAAACCCTATACGTTCTGAAATTTTCAGTGTTGAAGGGTTAAAGCAGCATGGCGAAAGCCTTGCGAAAGCACAGTTAGTTACTAATGATCCAACTAAAGGTTATAACCTATCAGAAAGATTGAAGAGCAACAAAAAAATTCTTTTTGAAAATTACAAGATCATCAATGAAGCAGTTAACCAAAAACAAGCAATTACTCCAGCTGCCGAATGGTTAATAGACAATTTTCATATAGTTGAAGAGCAGTTAAAAGATATTAAGGAACATTTACCCATCTGGTTTTACAAAGAGTTACCTAAGCTTGCAGATGGTAGTCATCTGAAGGGATATCCACGTGTCTATGGCTTGTCATGGAACTTTGTAGCTCACTCTGACAGCAGATTTGACCCAGAACTTCTAACGCAGTTTGTTCGTGCTTACCAAACTGTCCAACCGTTGACCATTGGTGAACTGTGGGCGATAGCTATTTCCTTACGTGTTGTCTTAGTTGAAAACTTAAGACGTTTCAGTATACGTATCGTTAATTCATCTCAATCACGGAAGGTTGCCGATAAAATAGCAGATGACTTGTTAGGAACAGATCAATTAGCAGCTCAAAAAGCTGAAGATTTTTTACAAAGTATTGAAGACAAACAAGTAAGAGAATCATTCTTAGTACAGTTACTTCAACGCCTACGTTATCAAGATCCCACTATAATGCCAGCCTTACAATGGGTAAACAAAAAACTGGTTGAAATGAATTTAACTACAGATGAATTAGTTCTAATCGAACATAATGGGCAATCTGCTGCTAACCTTACTGTGCGCAACATTATAACCAGCATGAGATTAATCTCTGCATTTGATTGGCGTAATTTTTTTGAATCGGTTAGCTTGGTTAATGAAATTTTTAATGTAAATCCTACTTTTGCTGCAATTGATTTTACAACTCAAGACCAATACTTACATTCACTTGAAGAACTTGCTAAGGGCTCCAAGCAGACAGAAATAGATATTGCCAAACTTATAATTCTTAAAATAGAAGCCCAACAAACTAAAACTCCAAACCAAGACAGGGAGCTTGATCCAGGCTATTACTTAATATCTAAAGGCAGAAAAATCATAGAGAAAGAAATTAGTTTCAAACCTTCAATTATTAGGCAAATGAAAGAATCCTATATTAATAATGCCAAAGTTGGTTATAGCGGCACCATCCTTACATTGACTTTTACGATACTGACATTTTCTTTCATGATTAATTATGAAAGAAATGTTCCGGCATGGGCTCTTTGGGCATTTTTCATAGTTGCGTTTTTCCCAGCATCAGATATGGTCATAGCATTATTAAACAAACTAGTAGCAATGATAATTGGACCCCAGCACTTGCCTCTAATTAAATTCAAGGAAGGGATCCCTAAGTCCTTAAGCACTTTTGTAGTAATACCACTCATACTGATCAATGAAAGCTTTATTGAAGCTCAGGTTCAACAATTAGAAGTGCACTATCTCTCAAATCCTGATGAACAAGTGCATTTCGCTATACTTTCAGACTGGAAGGATTCAGATGATCAAGTTAATCCAGAGGATTGTAAATTACTCAAATTTGCTCATGAAGAAATAGACAAATTAAATCGTAGATATGGAAATTTAGCAGATGGAGAAAAACGTTTTTTTATTTTTCATAGAAAGCAAATATGGAATGCTAGCGAAGCTAAGTGGATGGGCTGGGAACGCAAGAGAGGAAAACTACATGAATTCAATCTACTACTACGTGGTGACAAAGATACTAGTTATATACTTACAAACGACGAATTAGCTGAAATACCACAAAGTATAAAATACGTGATCACCTTAGATGCAGATACCAGAATGCCTATGGAAATGGTCAAACAGCTAATTGGCACAATGGCTCATCCATTAAATAAAGCCCGTTTAGATCCTAAATCTAACCGAGTTATTGAAGGTTATGGAATATTACAACCCCGTGTTTTAGCTTCTTTACCTTCAAGGAATAATACTTCAAATTTTCAAAAACTTTTCTCAGGACCTTGTGGGATTGACCCCTATACTTTCACCAGTTCTGATATTTATCAAGATTTATTTGGAGAAGGCACTTACACTGGCAAAGGAATTTATGATGTAGATATTTTTGAAACAGCATTAAAAGATAGGATTCCAGACAACTCTCTTCTCAGTCATGATTTGTTTGAAGGAACTTTTGCAAGATGTGGCTTTATCAGCGATTTAGATTTATTTGAAGATTTCCCTTCTAATACTGAGGTAGCAGCTTCAAGATCACATCGATGGGTTAGAGGAGACTGGCAGTTAGTTCCTTGGATTCTGGGAAGCAGAGGAAAGGATATTTCATTTATTGGCCGTTGGAAAATGCTTGATAACTTGAGACGTTCCCTATCAGCACCTGCTATGATCCTGACCTTATTATTAGGATGGTTCCTCCCCCAAGCACCGCATATCTATTGGACTTTATTCATTACAGTTGCAATCGCCGTTCCATTGTTTATACCTTTTATTTCAGGATCTATAGCCTATCCCATTAGTAAAAGACTAAATCAAACTCGAGCTGATCTTAACTATGAATTTTCATTGAGCTTAGGACAAACAGTCTGTGTACTAGCATTATTACTGCAGAATGCCTTGCAAATGTGTGACGCAATTCTACACACTCTATATAGATTATTTATATCTAAACGTAGGCTCTTACAATGGGTAAGTGTTGCTCAAGAACAAATCGGCTCTAAACTTTCACTCAAATATTTCCTTAAAAAACATAGTGTGTCTGTTGTCTTTGCTATTTTCACAGGAGCCCTACTAATAATTTCAGACATCGATAACTTTACTAAAATCCTAGCAGCGCCCTTTATTATCACTTGGATTTTGTCACCTGTAATCGCTTATTTTATAAGTTTACCTCCTAAAACTGATCCTGTAGAGTTTCTAAGTGATCAGGATAGTAAGAGTTTACGTTTAATTGCCCGTCAGACCTGGAGATTTTTTACCAGTTTTGTTACTGCAGAGGATAATTTTTTACCACCTGATAATTTTCAAGAAATCCCAGATCCTATTATCGCTCATCGTAGCTCTCCAACGAACTTTGGTCTATATCTACTTTCAATAGTAGCTGCACAGGATTTTGGTTGGATAGGCATCAGAGATATGGTTAATAAACTAAACCAAACTCTAAAAGTACTAGAAGAACTACCTCGTTATAATGGACATTTTTTCAATTGGTATGATACTGTCACCAAACAACCATTAAACCCACATTATATTTCTTCGGTTGACAGTGGGAATCTTGCAAGTTATTTACTAATAGTTGCGGAAAGCTGCCAAGAGTTAATGCAAGCTCCATTCCTGATCCAGAATAGGATTGAAGGAATTCAAGATTCGATTGAATTACTAAAACAATCCCTGCTCAAGATACATCATAAAAGACGCACCGTTACCGTAGATCTAGAACACTTGAAACTTGCTATCAAGCACCTAGAGAGGCTTCTAGATGCTATATCTGAAGAGGATCTTGACTATGCTGCACAATGGCATTCAATACAAACTTCTGCAGGTATCTTAGTCGATATTAGTAAAACCATGGCTCAAGAGCTGGATAAGATTAATATTAATGAGGTGCTTTTCTGGGCAACTCAAGTATATGAAACCATCAAAAGTCATGCTCTTGATTATCAGGAAAATTTCTCCAATGACTCACAAAGTAGCTCTGAGACTCTAATTGATGATCTAACTACCATATCTAACTCTTGTCAGAAATTATTTAATGAAATGGATTTTAAGTTTCTATTCAATTCTACTCGCAAGCTCTTTTATATAGGCTTTAACGCAACGGACAATATATTTGATAATTCTTTCTATGACATGCTTGCTTCAGAAGCCAGACTTACTAGTTTTATTACTATTGCTAAAGGCGAAGTACCTGTTAAACATTGGTTTTTATTAAATAGAGCTTTAACACCAATTGCCAATGAAGCTGCATTGCTATCTTGGTCAGGATCAATGTTTGAGTATCTGATGCCATCACTAATAATGTATACACCGCGCCAAAGTCTCTTAGATAGAACTTGCCGTTTAGTAATCAAAAGACAAATAGAATATGGTGAACAACGAAAAGTGCCTTGGGGTATATCAGAATCAGCTTATAATATTCGTGACTTACATTTTACTTATCAATATTCAAGTTTTGGGGTTCCTGGATTAGGCTTAAAGAGAGGGATTGGTCAAAATTTAGTAATTGCTCCATATGCAACCGCTCTTGCTGCAATGTACTATCCAAAACTAGCATTAGATAATTTTAAAGCCTTAGAAGACTTGAATATTCTAGGAAAATATGGATTCTATGAAGCTGTAGATTTCACTGCTAGTAGAATTCCTGAGAACAAAAAACTAGCAATAGTACAAAATTATATGGCTCATCATCAAGGGATGTCGCTAGTCGCTCTTGCAAATGTAATATTCAACGGTATCATGCGACACCGCTTTCATAGTATTCCCGAAATAAGAGCGACTGAACTTCTTTTACAAGAACGTACCCCACATACTATTGCGACGGTACAACCGCAAGTAAATCAAATGGAAATTAATAATATAAGGAGTATAACCCAACCATTGATAAGACGTTTTGGTCTCCCCCAGTCTTCAATACCTACAACTCATTTTCTATCTAATGGACATTACACCGTGATGCTTAGTTCAGCAGGCTCTGGATATAGTAGATGGGATGATATAGCTATAAGTCGTTGGCGCGAAGATAGCACCTCAGATATGTGGGGTAGTTATATTTTTTTATACGACACTGATACCAAACAAGCTTGGTCTATGGGTTACCAACCATCTGCAATTAAACCTAATAGATATGAGGTCAATTTCACAGAAGATATGGCAAGAATACTGCGTGAGGACGGAGATATAAGCAGCCAATTAGAGTTAGTTATTTCCGCTGAAGACAACGCAGAGATTAGACGTGTGACTATTAAAAATAATGGAATAAGAACAAAAGAAATAGAAATTACTTCTTATAGCGAAGTAGTACTTGCTCCTCAAGCTGCGGATATGACCCATCCTGCTTTTTCGAATCTTTTTGTACAAACAGAATACCTAGCTAATACTACTACCCTTATTGCTAGCAGACGCCCACGATCTGCTAAAGAAGCAGCCGTGTGGATGGCACATGTTATAGCAATTGAAGGAGATAGTAATGCTACTATCGTTGAATATGAAACTGATAGATCGCGCTTTCTTGGTCGCGGACGTTCAATTAGAAATGCTGTTTCAGTAGTAGAAGGGCAATCCCTTTCTAATACAGTAGGAGCAGTACTCGATCCAATAGTAAGTTTACGAACTCGTATCAGCATTCCTCCAGGTACTAGCAAGCATATCTCCTTCTCAACAGTTGTCAGCAATTCTCGTGAAGAGATTATTCATCTTGCCGACAAGTATCATGATCCTGCCATATTTGAACGAGCTGCCGCTTTAGCATGGACTCATAGCCAAGCTCAGCTTCATTATTTAGGTCTTGATGAAAGTGAAGCGAATCTCTTTCAGCAAATTGCTAATAACCTTGTTTATGCTAATTCAACAACGCGCAGTTCAGCTAATATATTGAAACGCAATACTCTAGATATCTCAGGACTCTGGGCTCATAATATTTCTGGTGATTATCCTATTCTAGTAGTTTATATCAATAGCGTTGACGATCAGCCGTTAATCAAACAACTTCTGCGCGCTCACGAATACTGGCGCTTAAAAAGATTTGCTGTTGATCTAATTTTTGTCAACGAAAAAAATGCATCATACATTCAAGATCTTCAAATACTTCTTGAAAGCATGGTAAGAACCAGTACGCAAACTTTAGATAGTGAGACCCATCCAAGTTGCGGTAATACTTTTGTTTTAAGAGGAGATCTATTAAATCCAATAGAAAAAGACCTCTTAAACACCGTTGCTCGCGTAGTTCTATCTTCTAAGGAAGGCATACTCTCTGATCAACTACGCCGAATAAAACATGGATTTAATAAACTAATTCACGAGCCTAAAAATCTCACTAATATTATTGCTACTACTCGCAATAACTGGTCACTAACTACACCACAGTTAGAATGCTTTAATGGACTCGGTGGTTTCACAGAAGAAGGAAAAGAATATGCCATCATTCTTAACAGACTTCAATATACTCCTGCACCGTGGATTAATATCATTGCCAATGAGCAAATTGGATTTCTCGTTTCAGAATCCGGTTCTAGTTATACTTGGTCATTCAATAGTAAAGAAAACCAATTAACACCTTGGTCAAACGATCCTGTTCAAGATCCAAGTGGAGAGGTCTTTTATATAAAAGATGAAGAAACTGAAGAGTTATGGAATCCCACAGCTTTACCAATTCGTATTGAGAATGCTACCTATATTACTAGACACGGACAAGGGTACAGCTGCTTTGAGCATTTCTCACATGGTATAGAAACTAAACTTACTCAATATGTCAGTGATACTGATCCAATTAAAATTTCACGACTAACTTTGAAAAATCGCTCTGGAAAGTTCAGACACCTTTCCATAACAGCTTATATAGAATGGGTTCTTGGCTCTTCTCGTTCAACTAATGCACCATTTATCATTACTGAGATTGATAAAGAAACAGATGCTATGTTTGCTTATAATCCTTGGAATAGGGATTATGGTAAAAGAATTGCCTTCGCTGATTTCTATGGTGAACAAGATTCATGGACAGCTGATAGAACAGAATTTATTGGACGTAATGGAACATTAAAACAACCTGCAGCTCTCGTTAGAGGATATTCTATGAGTGGTAATTATGGAGCTGGATTTGATCCATGCTGCGCTCAAAGTGTAACAGTCGAATTAGCTCCTGATAAAAGTATTGAATTAGTATTCTTCCTTGGTCAAACTGATGACAGAACTAGTGCAACTCAACTCATCAAGAAATATAGAACTGCAGATTTAGATGCTGTACTGAATCAAGTAAAAAGTAATTGGGATAAAATATTAGGCAAAATACAAGTCAAAACTCCAGACAGAGAAACTGATTTGATGTTAAACAGATGGCTACTATATCAAACTTTAAGTTGCCGATATTTAGCTCGCACTGCTTTTTATCAAGCTGGTGGTGCCTATGGTTTCCGCGATCAGCTACAAGATGTCATGGCTTTAACCATTTCTAGACCAGATATTACTAGAGCACAGATTCTCAAAGCTGCTCGTCATCAGTTTTTGGAAGGTGATGTTCAACATTGGTGGCATCCACCTTCTGACAAGGGAGTGCGTACCAAATGTTCTGATGATTTAATATGGCTTCCTTATGTAGTTCATCATTACATAAAAACAACTGGCGACATTGCCATACTTGATGAACAAATTCCATTTCTAGAGGGACCTGAACTCAAATCAGAAGAAGAAAGTTCTTACTACGAGCCCGTTCATTCAAGCCAAAGCGCGTCACTGTTAGAACATTGCAGAAGAGCACTTGATAGAAGTCTTAAAGTTGGCATTCATGGTTTACCCTTAATTGGTAGTTGTGACTGGAATGATGGGATGAATATGGTAGGTCATAAAGGCTTTGGCGAGAGCGTTTGGCTAGGTTGGTTCCTTTATACTACTCTGACTAGCTTCTCAGATTTAATCACCAAACTAAGTATTGATCATGATGTCTCTCTTTGGATTACACATGCTAAGGATCTTAAGGAATCACTAGAAGCTGAAGCTTGGGACGGCGCTTGGTATAAACGTGCTTTTTTTGACGATGGAACACCACTAGGTTCTGCATCTAATAGCGAATGTCGCATTGACTGTATAGCCCAGTCTTGGAGTGTTATTTCCAAAGCTGCAGACATTGCTAGAGCCACTAAAGCGATGGAATCAGTTGAGAAGTACCTAGTTAGACCTGGCGATAATCTTATGCTGTTATTTACCCCACCATTCGATCAAACCAATCTAGATCCAGGTTACATCAAAGGTTACTTACCTGGCATACGGGAGAATGGCAGTCAATATACTCATGCTGCCATTTGGAATGTCATTGCTTACGCGATGCTCGGCAATGGTAATAAAACTTATGAGCTTTTCAGTATGTTGAATCCCATTAACCATACGAATACTCGCGCCGGGGTTCATAAATATAAGATTGAACCTTATGTAATAGCAGCAGATATTTATTCTGAACCACCACATATAGGTAGAGGTGGTTGGAGTTGGTATACAGGCTCAGCTTCTTGGATGTATAGAGCTGGCATAGAATGCTTACTAGGATTGACCTTAGAACAAAACCTGCTAAAAATTAATCCTTGTATTCCTGAATACTGGCAGGAGTTTACTATTTACTATCAACACGAATCTTCAAGTTATGAAATTACTGTTCACAATCAAAACCATCTATCTAATAGTGTTCAGAAGATTGAACTCGATGGTCAAACTATAGCTTCAGAGGGTATCCCTTTAGTTAATGATGGTAAAAAACATTCCGTAAAAATCACTATTTAACAGGTAAAACTTGGTATAATATAGTTAGAACACAAATTATTTGAATAAAAACAACCGCCAAAATTTAGGATGATAATGAATATGATGATAATGAATATCAAGAATATTAGTAAAACAACTCTAATTGCAATAGGAATTTTCTCCGTTGCATTTTCAATGTATTTGATAACTATCCCAATTTATCAAATTGCTTATGAACTCAACACTCTTAACAAAAACATCTTAAATATTAATGACACCAATGGAGAATTGAAGAAACTTACCAAGGAATTTGACAAGTTAAATGTTAAAGTAGACGATTCTACGATACTTAGCTTTTAAGCGAAAAACATCTTAATAATCTTCATCTGAAGCATTTTTAGGCTCATTGACGTCAAGCATTTTTATTAGTAGCTCTAAAGCTTTGGAGAGATTTTTCTGCTGAACTTCAGAAAGATTAGTAAACGATTTAATTAGTTTTTCTTGCAAAGGTGCCGGGGAATTCTTAGCTACCTTTTTACCCTCTTCGGTAATGCTTACCATTACCTGTCTTCTATCTGTTTTAGATCTCTCACGCACAACTAAATTTTTGGCTTCAAGTCGATCAATAATACCAACCATAGTGCTAGAACTAAGGTGAACTTCATCAGCAATCTCAGCTATAGTCAGAGAACCCTTTTGATATACAGCGAGTAGTGAAACAACTTGCGGCGAAGTTAAATTACTTTCCGAAGATAGTTTCTTAGAGTTTAAATCTATTGCACGTGTAATTCTTCTAAGATCTTTTAGGATTTTCAGTCCAATATCTTCTTCACTTTTTAATATAGATTGTTTTCTTTTAATTGCGCTCATATTATAATTACTTTTAGCCTTGGATTTTTCAAGGCATGGGGGCATTATACTAAAACTAAAAAAATATTCTTTTAGTACAAATCATTCTAAGGGAAATTATCAATATTGTACTGGTTAATTAGACTAATTTTTGTTAAGATTCATAACATTAGGTAATACCAAATCATTGTCAGCAATTAAAATGAGTTTTTGCTAAGATTAGAGACCAACACAAGATTATGGAAGAAATTAGAAAGATTAGTCTCTTGATTATCGAAAATAATCCTCGTGATGCCGATGTATTGATGGATATCTTCGATAATTCTAACGATATTACAATATATGGAGCTTATGAACTGGATGCTCAATGGGTCAAAAGTATAGAAGACGCCCAAGAGCGTTTACAAGAATTCACATATGACATGATATTTT
Source organism: uncultured Gammaproteobacteria bacterium (assembly GCA_964410425.1). Lineage (GTDB taxonomy): Bacteria > Cyanobacteriota > Vampirovibrionia > LMEP-6097 > LMEP-6097 > CAYPGT01. The sequence continues at coordinate 2,422 of CAYPGT010000039.1, read as the reverse complement.
TAGATTTGGACTTAGGTGAAACCAATAGCTTTGATAGCTTGAGAGCTATCAAAGCTATTGCTCAAAACATACCTATTATAGTTACCACTGGATATATCAATAGACAACTTTGGCAAGAAGCCTTCTTAGAAGGAGCTCAGGATTTTGTACTTAAAAATTCTATTCATAACTCTCAATTAATTGTCAAAACGATTTTTTACACTCTTGAACGACTTAAATATAGTGGTCGTTTCCCAGCAAGCACCGCTGTCTAAAATTCACTCAAAGAAATCATAAAGCTATATAAGGATTTAGCGGCTTTATAAATCATCTATAAACCCTTCATCTCTAAAATCGATTGTTGAATCTTGGCACGCAAGTCCTCTGCAATTTTTTTTGAAGTAGAAGAAGGATCCTCTTCGTACGAAGCTAATGAAACACTAAGATCCACTGGATCTAATAGGCGGATAAAGGCTTCACGTTTACCAAACAATGGAGGTCGTTTTTTATTAAAAACCATTCTCTCAAGCTTTATTACGGTTTCAGCTAAATGTTCCTCTGATGGATCGAGCTCAATATATTGTGGCTGCCAGGTTGCCATTTGTATCGTGTTCTTCAAAGCTTGCAAATCTTCCTGAAATTGTTTTTGTGTTTCTCTCGTAAAAAGCTTCTCCTGGCTCATTTGCTCTCGAAGAAACGCAATCATTTTTTGTGCACGGCTAAGAAGATCCCCATGAGGTTTAATAGGATCAGCATATTTCCGTTCAATTTCCGAGACAACACTCTCTCGAGTTTTCTGCAATTCATTAACTAGCGCATCAACCTGCATAAACTCTAGCTCCGAATTATTCACAGGTCTCACAGTTTCTCTAAGCTTATTCATGATGCGATAAAGCTCTTCTCGAAGCTCCATGACATTAGAGCGCAGAGCAAGATGCTTCTCCATTCTGATTATTCTTTTTCTTAGAATAGATCCAATATTTTGCTGATAACGATATTTAATAGCCACTGGCAAGATAGATACCGTCTTATTAGAAGACTCCGCGTACATCTCCTTAATAGCTTCTAGTCCGATATGGATTGCACCAGTTTTAAACGGTTGCACAGAATCATTTAAGTTATAAATTTCTCCTTCAGGAAACATGACTAGTACATCATTAGTTTTCTTAACCACATCAATTGCATATCTTATAGCCTGCTGATCTTGAGCACCTCTCTCTATTGAAAATGATCCAATATATTGTAAACACCAACGCGCAATACCAAACCATTCTTTATAGATATCGGAATTAGCCATGAAGGTGAACCTTCGACCAGAGCGTCGTGATAATTCCATGCAGATTCTAGGATCCAATTCATCAGAATGGTTTGCAATTAAAATTAAACCCGTACTTTCTGGAATAGAACTAAGAGTTTTTATTTCAGCTGGAAGAATATTTAGCTTAACCCTAGTCCCTAACTCAATAAAATTAAGCCTCTGCCATATCCAGATAAATAGACTATTGTGCTTTGCTGGATAAAAGATTGGGGACATTTAATTGTTTAATAATAGCTCTTCTTAAAGATCTTCTTCAAGCTGCAAGCCCAATCAACTTATCAAAGTATAGAATCATAGAGACAAATCTATCGGTTGGATCCTCATCAGACTTGCTTGAAGTCATAATTCCAGTAGGTCCACCATTCTTAAAATTACCGTATTCATTAAAAGATGAGTTTGGTAGGTCTAACTTAAATTCATCAGGGTTGACTTGACTTGGATTAACAGGATTATCATCGAATGCTGATGAATAGACTGCTGTAAAATAATGTCCCCCCTTCCCTAGTAATTGAGGCTCATATGCTTTAATCACATCAAGACTGCCATGGTAATGATCTTGAACTGTTGGTGAATCTGGCTTAGTATCCCACTTAGTTGTACTAAATTTCATATCTCCATCACTAATAAAAAAATTGTGCTTAGTTAAACTATCTCCACTGACTCTCGCATGAAGTTTTAACCTCATTTCTTCAGGGTGATGAGAAACTTCAAAATTAACTCCTTCAGGTAAAGCGTCTTGGAGCCAATCTGCAGCAGATAGCTCTTTATCATCTGTGTACCAGACTGTTAGGTCACTTGGGTTCTTAATATTATTAAATTGAATAACCACGGGTTAAATAATATCACAATGCTATAATCTGATTCACTCCCATTTATTACCCATCTGGACTTTAATTTTTATTGTAGGGAGTCTATGTCTAGAGGGTTAGCAGCTATAAAGGAAATATTATGGACTGGAGAGAATTCTTTCTCTTATGGTTAATTGGTCTCTTTGTGGTTTGTGTTGTAGTGCATTACGAGAAAAAATATAAATGCAAACTATATCCCGGAGCTTGGAGTTTGGGTGTCGGTTTTCTTTATGGAATAATTGATCATATAGTAACTAGTTATTATGCGATACCGTAG
>CAYPGT010000038.1:15102-18632 GCA_964410425.1 uncultured Gammaproteobacteria bacterium | reverse complement strand
TAACCCGCCTCTAACCAATTATTACCCACACCAATATCCACTTTCAAAGGCACCTTAAGCTCTGCTGCACTAGACATCTCTTGAACCACTAAAGCTTTCACCGTCTCAATTTCATCTTTCGGCACTTCTAGAATCAATTCATCGTGTACTTGAAGAATAATTTGCGATTTAAGTCTCTTCTCATTTAGCTTAAAGTAAAGATTTATCATAGCCTGCTTCATGATATCAGCAGCCGTACCTTGCAGCGCAGCATTAAATGCCTGACGCTCCTCTTCCTTCATTAAAGCCTTATTCGGACTATTAATATTACGGAAGTAACGACGACGACCAAAGAGAGTCTCGGTATATTCATTCTCATGAGCAGCCTTAAGAGTTTCATCCATAAAGGGTTTGATATACTTGAACGCCTTAAAGTATTTATCAATAAACTCCTTAGCCTCTGACATAGTTATATCAAGCTGCTTAGCTGTGGCATAAGGTCCTTGCATATAGATGAGAGCAAAGTTCAAGGTCTTACCGACACGACGCTGCTCGCTTGTCACTTGATCTTCTTTCAGCCCAAAAATCTCCATCGCAGTTCTACTATGTATATCCTGTCCTTGATGAAACGCTTCTATCAAAGCAGGTTCATTAGCCATATGCGCTAGTACTCTAAGCTCAATCTGCGAATAATCAGCACTGATTAAAACATGCTCCGCGTCACCAGGGATAAAAGCCTTACGAATCTTTCTACCATATTCTGATTTAATAGGAATATTTTGCAGATTAGGATTACTAGAACTCAATCTACCAGTGGCTGTGACTACTTGATTGAAGTCTGAATGTAGCCTATTAGTTTCTTTACTCACGAGCGTAGGCAAGCTATCTATATAAGTGGAAGCTAATTTAGTCAGAGTACGATATTCAACGATGTCATTGATTAATTGTGTTTGCTTAGCATCAAGTTCATAGTCATGCAATATAGTTTCCAGAGTACCCATATCTGTAGAATAGCCTCCAGCCTTAGTTTTCTTGCCAACAGTAGGAAGTTTCATCTTCTCATACAATACAGTGCTCAATTGTTTAGGAGAGGATATATTAAACTCTTCACCTGTATGCTTAAATATCTCTTTCTCTACTACATTAATCTTCTCGCGAATATCAATGCTTAATTCTTTCAAGAAACTCACATCTAAACTAATACCAGCAAGCTCTATGTCCCTAAGCACTTCTACCAGAGGAAACTCTAGCTCACGTAATAGCTTCAGTTCACGTTGATCAAGCTTAGTAGAGTAGTGATCATAAAGCTTAAGGGTGATATAAGCATCAGCAGCAGCGTAAGCCGCAACCTTATCCAGAGGTACTTGATCTATAGTGACTTGCTTGCGTCCAGTACCAGTGAGAGTTTCGTACTCAGTCATTCTTAAAGCAAATATTCTTTTAGATTGAATCTTCAGTCCATGTTTATTAGAAGGATTATCAACGTAGCTTGCCAGCATAGTATCAAAAAAATTATGATGAATTTTAATAGTTAAGCGCTTAAATATTTTCTGCTCAAATTTAGCATTCTGGATTATTTGTAATTTACTAGGATCTTCCAGTATTACTCTAAGCCTTTCCTGAACTAGTTTAGCGCTTAACTGTTTTACACCTTGATGCTTTACAGGTATATAAAATGTCTTAGTGCCATAAGCTATAGCCCAACCCACTATCTCACAAGTGAGAGTATTTAGCCCATCAGTCTCCAGATCTATAGCATAATGATTCACCTTCTCCAGATCCTTAATCAGTGAATTAAGTCCAATCTCATCAACAATGATAAACGGTTTCACTTCCAGGTCTGTGATCTCTTTCTCAACGGTATCCCACTTATCTAAGTTTTTAGGTTCAGTGATTACTCTCTTGTTTACAGAATCTTCATCCTGACTGCGCTGAGCATTGAAGCTTGAACGCTGAGACTCTTGCGCTTCCGGTAAATCTCCGACATCTACCTTCGCCATCTCTCCGTTATTAAAAGGTTTAAGAATAATAGGTAAGCGTTTAAGTATCGAGAAGAATTGGAGGTCTTTTAAAAACTGAATTAAATTATTAGTGTCTGGCATATCCAAATTACAATGCGACAAACTTAGGTCAGTATGCTTCACGCCAGAATCATCCAGAATAATCGTTGCTATATGCTTAGACATACGCGCTGAATCCTCCTGCTCGACTAATTTCTCCTTAGTCTTAGGCGGTCCTACCTTATCAATATTCTGATAAATACCATCGAGAGTTTTATAAGTTCCCAGTAGAGTCGTTGCAGCCTTAGGTCCCAAACCTTTCACTCCAGGAATATTGTCAGAGCTATCTCCTGCAATGCCCTTATAATCTGGCACTTGATAAGGATGCACTCCCATCTTCTCCAGTACATGTTCTGGAGTAAATATTTCTAGCCCACCACCACGCTGCGGTACAGCCATCTCTATGTTCTCGTTAATTAATTGAAACAGATCCTTGTCACCCGAAAGTATCACCACATGATAACCTTCTCGCTCAGCCTTCTTCGCCATGATACCAATAAGGTCATCAGCTTCATAGCCAGGTTCTTCTAATACTGGTATATGAAAGCGGCGGAAACTTTCCTTAATCACTTCCCATTGTTGTTGCAAATCATCTGGCATCTCATCAGGACGATTCGCCTTATACTCTTCAAACACCACGTGCCTATAAGTAGGCTCAGGTAAATCAAACGCCACAGCAGCAGCTGTAGGTTTAGCAAACTCTATAACATCAAACAGAGCCTTAAGCGTTCCATAGACAGCCCAGGTCGGTTTACCTTGAGAATCACGCAGATTACTCATCTCCAGCGCGAAATACATACGAAACGCAAGATTACTGCCATCAATTAATAATAAGGTCGGTTTAGTTCTAGTTTGAGTCTGCACATGGTTTATTATGCAATAAAAGGGACGATAAGGGCTTGCTAATAACCCAAAAGCGATATAATCTATGAATATGGCTAATATTCAAGAGCTATTCTCAGAAAGCAAGGTTACCCTTCCTCCCAGCACGGATCTAGTGATTCCTGATGGATTGAAAGAAAACTTACTCGTCACCACTGTTGGTGGTTTCCTCGATAGTATTTACAATTGGGCTAGATCTAATAGTGTTTGGCCACTTACTTACGGTACTTCGTGCTGCGCTATTGAGATGATGTCTGTAGGTATGTCTAAGTTTGATATATCTAGATTCGGTTCAGAAGTATTTCGTGCTACCCCACGTCAGGCAGATTTAATTATTACAGCGGGTACTATCACGCGTAAGATGGCACCAGCTCTAATCAGACTCTATGAGCAGCTTCCAGAGCCTAAGTATGTTATCGCCATGGGCGCATGTACTATTACAGGTGGTATGTTCCATGATAGTTATTCAGTAGTACAGGGTGTAGATAGAATTATTCCTGTGGATGTTTATGTACCAGGCTGCCCGCCACGTCCAGAAGGTTTACTACATGGGCTCTTCACATTACAACGTAAGATTCGTCGCGAGAAGCTTGCAGAGCGCAGAGCTAT
>CAYPGT010000038.1:0-15002 GCA_964410425.1 uncultured Gammaproteobacteria bacterium | reverse complement strand
AGCGCAGAGCTATCGCTATCGCCCACGAAAACAAAACTAAACAAGTGGATGAAGAAACGGGGTTAATGCTTAGCTAGGCAGCTTGTCGTTTTAATAATCTATCTCTCATTTCCAATAAGTCATCTATTGCCTGAGAAGCTGGACTACCTCTCTTCCCAATCTCTACACTCTCAGACGAGTCGTCTAATCTAACTGAACAAGTTTGATTTCCATTATCATCCGGTTCTTTAATTTCAATGGAATGCGCTTCTCGCTTACCGCCATTATTTAATAGAAAATGATAGCGACTAGATTTAGGGTTACTAGGATCAACGCTCACATTAAAGATCATATCTGGAAAACCCCTAGCTGAAAGATTAATCTCTAAATTACGCTGAAATTCAGCAGGGGATATTTGCATGGACGGCAACTTCCTCAGTTTCAATGTAGATGAGGGAAATCCTACTATGGGGCTACCTGAACGAGGCTTAAATAGTTCTTGAAGAATATTAGCCTTTGATACTGTGTCTCTTTCAAATGGAGGAGTATTCAACCGAGCAGCTACGTCATGTACGTTTTGACATAAATCATCAATTAACCTAGGGCTGCTGGCCACAAGAGGTTTGAAAACTCTAGCTAATTTTGGTAACGCTATCATATTGGTCATAATTCAATAAAAATAACACACTGCTAATCCCACATGCAATCTATTAATACATACAACAAATCCCTGTACCAGTGTTATCCTAGAGATATGAGCGAAACAGCAGCAACAGTAACAGAAAGCACCGTTGGAGAATTTACTAGTTTCTTAACAGAGAAAGGTCTCAAAGTGAAATCACTCGGTAACGACAAGAGTGGCACTGAGATGATTGCAATAGAAGCAACAGACTTGCTGCAAGCTTGCAAGGATTTGAAGAAATCTAAGAAGATGGACTTCCTAAGTTTTATAACTGCACTTGAAGTAAAGGACGGATACCAATCTATCACTAGATTAGAGAACCTCGGTCTAGATGGCTCGGCTATGACAGCGGTGGTGTTAAAAGTAACAGTGCCCCGTAATAAGCCACTAGTACCGAGTCTCACGGATGTATTTGCTTCTGCTAATTGGCAAGAGCGGGAAGCTTATGACATGATCGGTATTGAATACGATGGGCATCCTAATTTAACTAGAATACTCAATCCAGATAAGTGGGAGGGATTCCCTCTACGTAAGGATTACATGGGACCTGTTGATGAGTTAAATCAACCACTAAATTATCCTAAGAATTAACAAAACAATAAAAATAAAAAGACCAGCCCTAAAGCTGGTCTTTTTATTTTTGGGAGGGAGGGAGAATCGTTAAAAATTATAGAACCATCATATCTTGTAAGACTTTCTTATCGTCGTTGATTGAGTTCTGACGTAGAGTCCCAATGGTACTCTGAATTCCATCAAACTCACCAATCATGTACTTGATCTGAGTATCTCGTTGACGAGCCATGAAGAGGTTTTCATTGATGGTCATTTGTTCTTCGCCATAGTATTTATTCGACATGGCATTACCAACAAATCCACCAATAGATCTACCGATACCAAATCCAATAACACTACCAAGTGGACCACCTAAAGCACCTGCGGCTATACCGAGCATACCGCCAATACCCTGAGTACGAAATTTAATCTTACCCATCTTGGTCTCAACTTCTGAGATCCTTTTGGTCATATTAAATATGTCCTGAAAGTTACTAGCCGACAGTTGTTTTAATGCACGATCATTAAAGTCTGCTTGTATCTCCCAGTCCAAGTAACTGGTCTCTACTGCTGCGTTACCGTAAGTTATCATATTTATCCTTTATAATTACTGACTCTTAATGAGTTCGTTCGCTTTCTTATAAGTTTCTTTTTCGCCCTTAGCAACTTCCATCCAAAACTGTTGGTTGATTCTTGCGTTACCTAAGAGTTCTCTTACTACTGCAAGTAGTTGTCTTGCCGCTTGCGCGTCACCGACCCCTAATATTGCTTGTTGTTGCAGCTGCTCAGCAAATGCGTTATCTGCTTGCGTTTGGGAGACGAGAGCCTCTGCATCAGCCATCCTTTCGGCGGGATTGATATATGGAATGTGTTGGTATATTGCCATGATGCAATATATATAAACTATGGAGTTTATGCTTTGGTTAACAGAGAAGAAATAAAATTATACTTCTATTGCAGCGCCTTCTGACTTAAGCCAATCTTCAAACGCAATGATATCAGGGATATAAAGATCACCATTATCATCATTATTGAGGAAACCCTTGGTTCTCAATCTATCAAAGCCCTTAGATACTTGCTTCGCGTTAACTTCAGCCAATCTGGAAATTTTATGAGTGTTTAGAGGAGGTATTTTAGTACCATCTTTAGTTACTTTACCTTCTTTCATTACATCTAGATACAAAGCAAAAGCAATCCTAGCTTCATCACTTAATTCAGTGATTTCTTCTTTCGGTTGCTCTTCATTGATTGCCCGGTTAATATCCTGTAATTCATCTTGATTTGACATAGGGTTTAATAATAACATGTATTATAGATTAAAAAGTTAAGGAAAACTAAGATAAAATGACGATAATCAGCAATCAAGTGTTAAGATATAACCCCATGTCTCCAGTTACAACAACTATACCTAGTCTTGAAACTTTATGGACTTATGCTGCAAGAGAGTTTCCTGAGATAGAACATGCTCGGAGAGGACTAAGCAAAGTACTTTCCAGCAGTGAAACTAAACCCGAAGATAAAATTGAGCTTGCAGAGGGTATAGCACTGCCATCGCCCTTACTTTTGAACAGATTACATCGGCAAGTTACTAATGTGCAGGGTGCAACGACAGCAAAACAAGACAAGACTCTAATGGATATTCTAAGGAATATAGCTGTAATTGTACGCTCTCTTACAAATACCTTAAAAGATTATTTGGGGCTAAAGAGCCTAGAGAATATCACTATTTATAGCTGTCAAGACTCCGGTAAAAGAAATCCTATAACTTTATACCAAGGTACGGTGCGTGGAGAAACTCGAGTCTATTCACTAAAAACTGCTGCTGGCGTACAGTTTGACCAACAAGATGATCTAAGTTCTGGTAAACCTGCTATAACCAATGTCTTCAGTGGAGTCCCGAATATTCCTCAAATATCGCTTGTAAATGATATCAACGTCTTAGCAGGTGAGCTACTTGTCGGATAAACCAATAAGGTAAAAAGCAAAAATAATAATTTCATGTTAAGATATCCTGCATGAACCTAGAAACAATAAAATTCGAAGATTTGTGGAGAAGCTCACTAAAGCAAAATCCAAAGCTCTCTGCCGCTACGACTAAGTTAAATTCGCTGCCAACGAAGGCAGACCCAGTTAATACAGACCGTATTCAACTTTCACCTGAAGTTTCTTTACCATCTCCTGCATACTTAGTAAAATTACACGAATTAGTTGGTCGAGCAGAATCAAGTAAGACCACCTCTGCAGCAGATGAAAGAAGAGCCTTGGTAGAAATTATTGATGCTGTACCTACAATTGTTCATTCCTGCCTTGATACAATCGCAAGTACAACAGACCTCAACATGTACACAGGCAAAGATTTTGGTCAAGAGGTTGTACTGACTGAAGGAAATTCTCCAAAGACTGTGTTTATGCGTCGTCAGACTAAAGGGGATGAAGTTATCGATTCAATAGCTACCACTGATGGAACTAATATTGAATGTTCAAGGACTGCTGATAACGAGACGACTATTGTAAAAAAACAGAATACTGGAATCAAATACGAAAGAACCGGTCACGAATCAACTGTTAGCTTAGCAAGCTAAATTGCGGTCTAATAGAAATTCGCAGGACCAAAGTTAAACCTAAAGAAACGATTGTTTTGAGTTAGGGCTTTAATCATCGGGAAGCCCACATCAAATCTCAATGCCCCAACTAGTGGCACGTTAACTCTGATTCCAAAACCCACAGCAGCAGCACGAGACAGCCTGTTAGTGATCAAATTCAATCTACTATCACCACCAACTACTCCAGCATCAGCAAACACAGCAAAGTCAACATTTTTAAGTATCTTAAATTTTTGCAGTGAAGGCACAACGTTATATATAGGAGTTCTATATTCAGCAGTAGAAATCAATAATTTATCACCAACACCAAGCTGCGAAAACTGTTGATAACCTCTAACTCCAGTATTAGTACCTAACCTAAACTTAGAGAACTGTGGGATAGTCCCCAATAAACCATAATCACCTCTGACGTTAAATATAAAAGTGGATCTCCATGGCATCGGCACAAAACGAGAAGCACTACCATGTAATTTAGTGAAACTAGTCACATCTCCAAGACCAAAAGTAGGAGTAGCACCTGCCCTAAATTTAATTCCATCACGAGGCTTAGTATTGTCATCTAAATCTTGATAAGCATAATTGGCAGCGTAGTCAAGAAAGCTTCCCTTAACTATCTGTCCATCTCTAAGTGCTCTAGCTTCTGCTTTAGCGATAGCCCTCTTACCACCGAGGAAACCATCCTGATTTGCATTGAACAGATCATGATTAGTAAGGTGATCAACTTTCAGAATATTGTCAGCAACTTCATTTATGTAAGTCGATCTATCTCTATCCATAACGTTAACAGCATTTACAGATAGTCCATGGCTAATGCTTTGATTATTATCAATGTTTTTTGATACAGAGGCACCAGCAGAAAGCAACCTTTGTTGCGAAAGATCAACCGTAAAATTAGGACCCTTAGAATAATTAATCGACTCTTTGAGCGTGTAATCACTATCTCTGAAAAATGGTGTATTGTAAGACGCACCAATAGAGGTATATCTACCTCTACGAACTAAATTACTATTAGTATTAAACGTAGAACCAGCTCCATAACCGCTTCCAAGAAGAGCATTGATATTGAGACTTTCTCCTCGTCCATGAATATTACCCTTGGAGAAGTTCGCATTACCAAAAAGACCAGCAGATGAATTCACACCACCGCCTAAACCTAAGCTAGTAGTTTTCTCTTTCTCTTTTACTTGTATCTCAAGTATATAACCTGTCTCATCGGTACTAGGTTTCACGACTCTCGTAACATTTTCAAAATAGCCTGAACTCTGAAGTTTCTTGTAATCTTTAGCGAACTTAGCTTCATTATAAGGTTCGTTAATTTGTGTATTAGAAACAATATGACCCAAATAGCTTGACTGAGTTAAATTATTACCAATATATTGAATTTCATTTATATTCCCCTCATCGATATAAATTTTCAAAAGACCACTATCATCCACATCTATATCTTTGACTTTTGCCACTATATAACCTTTGAGATAGTAATCTCTTTCTAAGGCTTGAATCTTGTCAGACAGTAATCTGGCATTTTCAGGTCTAGCTACCAAATCGTTGAAATAAGCAAAAGCATCAATCTCTTTCACCAAGCTATTTCCATAGACCACTAAATCCGTTACTGGTGTATTCTCGACAACAATATACTCTAAAACTATGCTTCCATCTGGTCTTTGATAAGGTCTAGCTTCAACACTTTGAGCAGCAAAATAGCCCATGCCATAAATTCTTTTAAGATCCTCAACAACCATATCCTTAGACAAAGGCTTCCCAGGCAAGGTTTGTATTTGCTCAATAATCTCAGAATCTTCTATTAATCTATTACCAGTAATTTTTATTTCAGTTACCAAGCTTTGAGTCACATCTTCAGCAAAGGTAGGTAAAGCAAAGCCAAATAGAACTAACACCAAAATCAAGCCAAGTAAGCTTTGATTTAGTGGTATTAGAACATTTATCGTGTAATTGTGCTTTTTCTTGGGCACCTAAATTATTATATGACGAATTCGTCATCCTGAGGAACAACTTGAAGTACAATTTATGACATTAATGCTAAACCCGAGCACCACCTCTTCAGACAAAGCAAGTTTCATCGAGATTTTAGGATCAGCCATTTTATACTTACTTAAATCTTTTAGATATATTATTCGCGGTGAGATTCAAAAAGAACAGCTAGTCTCTAAATTGTTATTTATCGGTTATGAATCAATATTAATGGTTATAGCTTTATGTTCACTTGCCAGCATGATACTAACCTATAACACCGCTATTGAATTAACCAAACATGGCGGCAGAGAATTAGTAGGAGCACTTATAGCTTTGGCTGACCTACGAGAAATCATTCCAACCTTCATTGGCTTTGCGATAGCAGCCAGATGTGGTACTGCACTCACAGCAGAGATCTCTACGATGAAAGTTACGGAACAAATTGATGTTCTTCGAGTACTAAGAATTGATCCTTTATATTTTTTACTTGCCCCTACAGTCTTAGCAACCATACTACTGGCTCCATTTATACTTGCCATAGCTTCTATGGTTAGTATGTTTGCCGGAATGTTAGTAGCTAAATTAGTAATCAATCTAGAGTTCGCAGAATTCTTAGAATCTGCCTGGAGCAACATTGGTCTAAAGGAATATTTCTACCCATTAATTAAAACTGAAGTGTTTTGTCTCTATGCTCTGTTAATTAGCATCACCATGGGACTCAATTGTAGCGGTGGAGCCAAAGAAGTTGGACTCACCACAACTAAGGCCACGGCATTAGTAGTAGTAGGAATCGTAATCCTCGATGGATTTTTAACACCATTGCTGTTTATAGATTAAGCTAAATCCTTTACCTCAGCATAATCATAATCAACCTTCCACTCTATTGTGTTTAATCTAGATAGCTCAGCAACTGGACTTTAGGACTAGATTAGTAGGTCTAATATTGGATTTTCACTTGAAAATTTCATGCATAAGAAGGACTTATCATATGCACCCTTTGTTGGAATAAACCCTATGGAGATACTTAATCTTGGCAACAGAAGGCATATTCGAAAGCAAAGGACTGCTCAAAGAAACATTGATGGGTGAACTTAAAGCCTACAGAAATATTTCTGTGAAGCTCGCCGTGATTTCATGGTCTCTATCTCTAGCAATCCATTACACTTACTCAATCATAAACAAAGATGCTGTAAGTATTCAAATCATGGAAGCTCTGTATCAAAGCTTCTTGGTCTCTTTAGTGTTTGCTTTAGTTGGGTACTGCCTCGGTAGTGTTTCAGGAGCCCATCTACAAAGGAAGAGACTCGGTGATATCAAGAAAAAAAGAGATGAACGCAGAAGGTATATAGAAGAGCAAATCGCAATTAGACAAGCAAAGTTACAGGTAATTTAAACAATAAAAGATACAAACAATGAAAAAAACCATAGACAGTAATCCAATCATAGCTTCGGCAAGAAAGAGTTCTACCGATGCTAAGACTCTTGCCGAGGTCGCTCCCAATAATGTGCGTGACAGAGACGAGTCTATGCGTATATGGAACCGCTACACTACTCAAAACAAACCTGGACAGATCAGAGAACAACTTATAAGAAGATATGCCTACATCGTCAATTGGGTTATTGGTAGATTCCCATATATAGAAACAGCTGATTTTGACAGAGAAGATTTACTAGGTTACGGTACTATTGGATTAATAGAAGCTGTAGATAGATTCAATCCTCAGCAAAAATGCTCATTCGAAACTTTTGCTATTAATAGAGTAAGAGGGGAAATTCTTGACTTCTTAAGATCAAGAGACTTCCTCAGTAGAACAGGTAGAACCAGAGTTAAACGCTTTAATGAAGCAGTAGCTAAGTTAGAGAGACAGTTTGGTAGAGCTCCTAATGATACTGAAGTTAAAACAGCTCTTAATATAGATTCAGAAGATTTAAGACAAATTAAAACTGAAGCCAGTGCACTTATTTTCTCACTTGACTCGACAGAAACTACCAGACCATTTGAAGAGTCTAAGGTTGCTTTAGTAGATAACCTTGCTTCTGAGAATCAAAGTCAAGAAGATTATACTGATCAAAATATACTAAAAGATAAATTAGCTAAAGCTATAGATTCTCTCAATCCTAGAGAGCGCATCGTAGTAGCTTTATATCATTATCAAAAGCTTACATTTAGAGAGATTGGAGAAGTGCTTGGAGTATCAGAATCTAGAGCTTCACAACTACATATGAAAGTACTGCAAAAGCTTAAAATCCTCATGAAGGGTTACGAGATCTAATCTATTTTTTATTTATAATAATCGTTCAAATCATTGCATATTGGTGTTCCGCCGCTCCGCGGCGGCTTGCGCTGCGCGCGGCTTAGCAACGCTTACCTATTGGATGAGGTAAGTAGTTATGTTCAAACCATCAAATTAAAAAATCACTAGTAATAAAATAAATATCTCTTTAGCCCTTCGCGAAGTCCGTAAGTTCTTTTTTACGAGATTTCTCTTCCTGAACTTCTACGTTCCACTGTTGCTCTTCTATTCTAAATTCACCAAGAATAGCTCTTGCTTGATAAAGCATATTTCTAATAACGTCTTGCTCTGGGACAATCGTATTAAGATTAGGCACAGTACCGTCAGCTCTTTTAACAAAGCCTTCAACACCAGTTTTAAAAGCAGCTCCTAAAAAACTACCATCTGTTACAGTATCGTAAATTTTCTGAACACCATTAACAACATCTGCTAGTGATCCCTGCGTAAGGGTAGACGGTTGTCCTAAAATTGAAGCTTGCAACGCTGACTCTAAATCGGCCACAATCTGCTGCTGGGCATCGATCTGACCCCTTATCTTTGCTAATTGTAATGTTGAGTTAATCGCTGCCATTATTTTCTCCTGCCTTTATTCCCTCCGTGATAAGACTGAGAAGGCCTTATCATGCTTAGACATAGATAAACATATGTAAGTTAAGGTTTGGTTATAGATATAACTATTTCGCTTCTTGCCTTAAATAAGCCTCTATAAACGCATCTATATCGCCATTAAGCACCGATTCAACGTCACGAGTCTCATATTTGGTACGCACATCCTTAACCCTGCCCTCATCAAGAACATAGGATCTGATGGCATTACCCCAAGACGCAGATACTGACTCACCCTTAAGTTCTGTGATCTTGGCTTTTTGCTCTGCTTCTTTGATTGCAAGCAACTTGGAACGAATTAAGTCCAAAGCACTAGCCTTATTCTGAGCTTGACTACGCTGCTGCGTACATTTCACCACAATTCCACTCGGTATATGTTTAACACGAACAGCAGTCTCTACCTTGTTAACGTTCTGACCACCAGCACCACCAGAACGCATAGTATCTATCTCTAAGTCCTTCTCGTCCAATTCTATGACCTTAGACATATCAGCCACCACTGGCGTCACTTCCAAGCCAGCAAAGCTAGTTTGTCTTGAGTCTGCTGAGGACTTAAACGGTGATTTACGCACAAGGCGATGCACGCCCTTCTCCGCGCTTAAATATCCATAAGCATAGGGACCAGATACCTTGATAGTCGCTGACTTAATTCCAGCCTCTTCTCCGTCTGAACGCTCTAACAGCTCCACTGTATAAGCTCTATAAATTTCTGCCCAGCGCATATACATGCGCAATAGCATCTCTGCCCAATCTTGTGCATCAGTACCACCAGCACCAGCGTTAATAGAAACAATCGCATCAGATTTATCATAATCACCTGACATCATTTTTTGAAACTCAAAAGTCTTAAACTCTTTACTTAAAACTAAATACTCATCTAAGATCATTGATTGATATTGAAACTTCTCTTCATCAGCTGAACTGTTCTTAAGTTCTTCCATATCTAGCAAATCTACTAAACGCCTACTCCAGCTACGAAACTGTTCTAACTGAGTTTTCTTTTGTGCTAAGGCTTGGGATTTGGTTTGCGCTGAACTAGCATCATCCCAAAATCCTGGTGCAGACATTTGATTTTCTAAATCAGCGATCTCCTGTTTGACCTGCTCTTGGTCAAAGATACTCCTTAAGTGAAGAATAGCGAGTTTCTAATTCTTTGAGATTATAATTTTGTTCTGAAAGATCGGACATGCTTTAATTATAATGTACGAATGCGCATAAACAAATACCTCGCGAATCAAGGACTCGGCTCACGTCGCGAAATAGACCAAGCCATCACTAATGGCAAGGTATTGGTAAACGGTATAGTTGCTAAGCTGGGGCAATTACTTCAGGCTGGAGATCAAATCAAATATCAGCAAAACGAACTAAATTTTCAAGAGCAGGACAATATCGATAAGATATATATTGCCTTCAATAAACCAGCAGGAGTAGTTTGTACTTGCACTGAAGAAGATCCTGACAATATTATTGATTATCTATTAGAGAATCCAGATCAAAGTCTCAGCGAAGGCTTAATTGAAAAAATACAATCGCATAAAATTTATCCAATAGGCAGGCTCGACAAAGATTCTCATGGATTAATATTACTCACCAATGATGGTGATCTAACACAGAAATTAACTCATCCTAAATATGAGCACGAAAAAGAATATCTAGTAACTTGCAGGAATAGTTTGGACAATATATTTCTAGATAAATTTTCAAAAGGAGTGAAAATTGCATTAGAAGACAATGATAATGAGTTAGTTACTACTCTCCCTTGTGTTATTAAAAAGATTCAGGCTAAACAATTCACAACTATACTGAAACAAGGTTATAAAAGGCAAATAAGGGAAATGGTTAAGGCTTTAGGTAACGAAGTCACTGACATCTACCGGTTAAGAATTGCAAATCTAGCTTTGCTGGAATATACAGAATTAAATAATATTATCCGGAATATTATTATTTTAGATAATTTGACGGAGGGTTCCTTTATTGAGTTAGAATACTCTTGTATTTCACCTTAATTTATGTCATTAAACCGAAATCTTGCAATAAAAATCATCATCGCTATTTTTGTGATTTTTATAGGCGTGCCTTTGAGCCTTAGAGTAATAGTACCTGTACTTGCTGCCATTATGGGAGCTCCTGATCTTTCTATATTAGAAGATTATCAACCTATCGGCAGTATTGAAATTTATGACTATAAGGATAGTTTCGTTGGTGTGCTGCAAGGTAAGGAAGACAGACAAGTAGTTCGCCTTGCACAAATTTCAGATTACACCAAACAAGCAGTTTTAGCAGCAGAGGATAGTGATTTCTTCCATCACTCTGGATTTAGTTTAACTTCTGTGTTCCGCGCACTGGTTACCAATATTAAAGCAGGTAGAGTAGTACAGGGAGGAAGTACTATCTCACAACAGATGGTAAAGAACCTCTTCATAAAAGAAGATGAGAGATATAAAAGAACTTTAAGCCGTAAAATCCTTGAGTTGCTGATAGCGTTTGAAGTAGAAGCCAGATACTCCAAAGAAAAAATCCTAGAACTGTACTTAAACCAAGTTTACTTTGGTAACCTAGCTTATGGTATAGAAAGAGCTGCACAACGTTACTTCTCAAAACCAGCTTCCAGACTGAATATCGAAGAATCAGCATATCTGGCTGGATTACTTACTGCTCCAAGCTATCTATCTAAGAACTTAGAAGCTGCCATGAACAGACAGCATTACGTTTTGGACAAAATGTACGAGCATGGTTACATAAATAAAGCTGATTACCAGAAAGCTAAAGCTGCCAAGATTAATTTCAAACGCTCACAGGGTAACATGGCTATATTTCCATACTACTTCAGCTATGTCGAACAAGAATTAACTAAGCGCTTTAACCGTAATGATCTCAAATCTAAGGGCTTAAAAGTTTATACTGGCTTAGATCCAGTCGCTCAAGAATTAGCTCAAAGAGCCTTAGAAACCGGGATTGCTAATGCAGCAGCGGGAATTAACCAGGGAGCTATTGTAACTCTCGATGTGGATACAGCAGAGATTAGGGTTCTAGTAGGTGGAGTAGGTAACTACTGGCAATATCAATACAACAGAGCAACCAATCCTCATACTATAGGTAGTGCAATTAAACCGTTTGTATATTTAACTGCGTTTATGAATGGAGTAATAGACCCTAGTACAATTATTGATGATGCACCCTTAAGTATCCCAGATGTATCTCAAGCTTCAGGATATTGGAGACCTAGTAATTTTGATAATGAATTCCATGGACCTATTACAGCAAGAGCAGCATTAATATTCTCAAGAAACATTCCAGCTATCAAGGTAGCAATGAAGACTGGAATGAATAATATTATAGATACCGCTCATAAGGCTGGTATTAAGACTAAGCTCGAACCACATCTATCTCTAGCTCTTGGTGCACAAGCTGTGACTCCACTTGAGTTAGCAACAGCATATTCAACTTTTGCTCGAGGTGGTGTTGAAATAGATCCGATACTCATTCGTAAAATAACGGATAGTCAGGGAAGAATTTTAGAATTAAATAAAGCTGTTGCTAAGAACAGTCTCCCAGAGATGTATGTAGCCCAATTAGTAAACATCATGGAGGATGTAGTGAAGTTTGGAACCGGTGCGATGGCACAGATTCCTGGCAGAGTGATCGCTGGTAAAACAGGTACTGCTGATGGTAGTAGAGATATCTGGTTTACCGGATTTACAACAGATTATGTAACCACGGTCTGGTGTGGTAATGAAAGAAATAATGAAGTACTTTCTAGATATGCGACTGGTGGTAGTACACCAGCTTGGATCTGGAAAGAATACATGACTCAACTCTATGAAGCTAAGCCTAAACCTTCTAGGGCTTTTACTTTCTCTAGCAATTATAATCTAGTAGCTATTGATCCATTAACTGGATTATTAGCAAACGAATACACTCCTAATCCAGTATTCAAGAGGTTTGTACCAGGTACAGAGCCTACAGAAGTATCGCCAATGCCGGAGACAGACCAGTCTCAAGCGAAGGAGAATGATGGCTTCTCTCTAGTTCGCAAAAAACTATCTAAAGAGGATAAGCAACTTAGAAGCATTAAAGAAGAAGCTGAAAAACAAGCCGACACTACAGGTAACTATAAACCTAAAACTCGTGTAGCACCTAGACCAAAACATTTTAAGATTGATGCTACTAATACAGAGCCTAGCAATAATACAATTAATAATGAAGCCACAAGCGAGACTGAGGCTCAAACTCAAGAAGAGCCTGTAGCACCTTAAGCATAGTGAAAGACAATAATCAAGAAAGAATATTTGGCAAAAACGCTGTCCTAGAGTGCTTAAACTCTGAACTATCTATAAACAAAATATGGATTGGCAATCATCCTAACCCACGCCTTCAAGAGATCGAAGAGAAAGCACGTGCAAAAAAAATTCCGGTTATCAAACTCGACAAAAAAGACCTCGATCGTATAGCTAACGGCGCTGAGCACAGATCAGTGATTGCAGAGATAGCTCCTATTACCATTCATGAAGAAAGTTTTTTAGAACAAGAACATATACAAAAAATTCTCATACCAGTAAACATCGAAGATCCGCATAACCTTGGAGCCATTATTAGAACCGCTTATGCTTTCAATATCGATGCCATCGTTATCACTAAACACAAAGGCTCACCTGTAAATGACACTGTCATTAGCACTAGCGCAGGTGCGGCTCTCAAATTACCAATAGTTAGAGTAACTAATGTTGTTAATTGCATAGAAAAACTCAAAGAAAATGGCTTTTGGATTTACGGCTCCAATGTTTCTCAAGATAAATCTCAAGATGTAAACAAGTTAGATTTCGACAAAAAATCAGTGATTCTCATGGGAAATGAAGGTAAGGGACTTAGTGATAATATTCTGAAACATTGTGATTTTCAAATTCATATTCCTATCGCTTTTGAAAGTCTAAACGTTTCAGTAGCAACGGGCATAATATTGAGTAAGGTCTATAGTTCGTCAACATGAGCACTTAAGGCCAACGAATACCCGTAATCCGTCATTGCGAGGAGCCGCGAAGCGGCGACGTGGCAATCCAGTATTTATTTATGGACTTTAAAGATTATTACAAAACCCTTGGCATAAAAAAAGACTCTGATGAAAAAGAGATAAAAGACGCATATAAAAAATTAGCTAAAAAATGGCATCCAGATACTGAAGGTGGTTCAGAAGAAAAGTTTAAGGAAATCAACGAAGCTCATGAAGTTCTCAAAGATAGCAATAAAAGAAGTCGCTATGACTACTTATACTCTAATATGAACAATTCTGCTAATGCCTTCTCTGGCAGCAAATCACAAAATTTCAAACAACAAAAAATGTACTCTAACTATGGTTCGTTTGCTGATTTCTATAAACAAAAAGAACAAGAGCTTAGAGAGAAATCTACTGCCGCCAAAGCCTCTGCTCAAGCACCTTCTGGCAACCCCAAAAAAGATGAAAGTTTCAGTGACTTCTTTGAAATGTTCTTTGGTAAACAAAAAGAAAAAGTTGCTAGCCCTGAACAAGAAGCTCCAAAGAAGAAACCTCTGCGTGGCGAAGATTTTGAAATGGAGATAGAGCTCAGTCTCGAAGATGCTTATCATGGTTGCATTCGCAAAATAGAAATCACCAATACTGGTAAACAAGTAAGAAGATTAGAAGTAAGCATTCCATCAGGCGTAAGGAATGGAACCAAAATTAAAGTAACTAATGAAGGTAAAGCTGGGAGCAACGGTGGCAGCAACGGTGATCTCTATCTCATTGTTAAACTTAAAGAACATGATCAGTTTTGGATTGATGGAGATGATGTCCATAGCGAGATAACTATAGAACCGCAAGAAGCTGTCCTAGGCTGCACTAAAAAAATTCCAACACTTGAAGAAGTAGTCGAACTAGTAATTCCGCAAAACACCAATAATGGCAGGATACTAAGGCTAAGAGAGAAGGGACTGAGAAATTCTCACGGAGAAGTCCTCGGTGACCATTACGTACACATTTCCATAGATATCCCTAAAAAACTTACAGATGAAGAAATTACTACTTATAAGTATCTTAGAGAACTGGCCGATAGAAGGTAACTATAAGTCTATAAAACTTTTTTTGAATTTCTATGAAATAATCTTAATTTCGTCATCCCGAGGAGTCCACGAAGTGGACGACGTCGGGATCCAGTCATAAATATTGTGCATCTGACTGGATCGCGACGTCGCGCCTATGGCGCTCCTCGCGATGACGACTAGATATCCGTATCGGTTCTCAGTGCTATAATATATGCCTATGCTCGACCAAGTACTACAGTTTTTCACAGGTGACCC
>CAYPGT010000037.1:17059-19821 GCA_964410425.1 uncultured Gammaproteobacteria bacterium | reverse complement strand
TTATCGTAGCGCTTCATAGCAAAGTAAGTCTGCCCAGCTTGTATAAATCCTGAAACTATCATATAGAGTAAGGCGCCGGCTGGCAAAGGAATAATCAACATCATGCCTGTCATCATAATTGGCATCATAGTCGCCATGCTTCTCTGCATTGCAGCTTGCGGATCTTCTACTTCACCAGGTTTAAGCTCAGGTAATTTAGGAGTATTAAGCTTCGAAGACAGCCAAATACTGAGCCCAAATAAAGCTACAAGAATTAAAATATCAATATTAATTTTATTGGTTGTTTTATCATAGACTCCAGTATCACCAAAGTCATGAATAAAGAGGAAACTATCGTCCTTAAGTGTCTGCGGTAGATCGGCTTCTACCTTCGCTGTACCACCAGCCTTAAGTGCTTTAACAGTAGCAGAACCGTCCTCGTTAACAACTAAATTAACAAAATCATTACTGGTAGCTTGATTAAAGAAACTCCAATGAATCTGCTTAGGGTTAAACTCAGCTTCTCCCGTAGAACGAGATGCAGTGATATCAAACTCTTCACCTTCAATCATGGTGAGCTTCTTAGCATTAAGCAAGATTCTTGCTTTTCTACCCTGAGCATCTACGAAAATTTCGCCACAACCACAAGGTTTAACTTCCTTCTTATGAGCTTCGGCTTGAGATACAACCTTAACATCAACGTAAATAGGTTTAGCCTTGAAAGGCGCACCAGAAAAGGTCCAGAACAATCCAATAAGAATAGGCATCTGAATTAATAGCGGCAAACAACCACCGAGAGGATTAATCTCATTCTCTTTATAGAAGCCCATCATCTTCTGCTGAAACTCTGCTCGAGCTTGTTGAAGCTTCACAGGATCATCTTTTAGTTTCTCTTCTTTCTTCTTAAACTCATCTTGGAGTTTTTTCATCAGAGGCTGCACTTTTTGCATCTTTCTAGTGCTCTTGATTTGCTTATAGGTTAAGGGTGTAAGAATTAATTTCACACCCGCAGTAAGAAACACAATAGACCAACCTAAGCTTTGTAAGCCTATGCTCTTAGTTAGTTCATGAATCGAGTTAAGAAGCGGTATGAAAACTAAATATGTAATAGCGGATATATCCATGTGCTTTATTGATTCTATAACGATATAGCTAATGCAACATAGTAGTTACTTTGTTTTAAGGTTCTCTCTTGTCTTAGCAAACAAAAATCTATTAGTATTACAGCTTTCTATGCTCTAGTACAGGCAATTTACTACGTATTTCATTTAACCTATCGAGATCTATATCTGCATATATAATTTCTTCCTTATCACCTGAAGCCTCAGCCAGTATCTCACCCCAAGGATCTACTATCAGTGAGTGACCGTAACTTCTTACTGCGCCACCATCACCACATTGATTAGGAGCTATCACATAAGCCTGGTTCTCTATAGCTCTAGCCCTGCAAAGCACAGTCCAGTGAGCTTGACCAGTATAGTGAGTAAAAGCACTGGGCACCGTTATAAGCTCCACTCGCTCATCTGCATAGTTTCTATAAAGTTCGGGGAAGCGTAGGTCATAGCAAATACTCATTCCTAGTTTATAATTCTGCCCGGCGATATCAAGAGTAGCTACTTGAGGACTAGTCCCTGATTGATTTCTAAGTGACTCACGTATTTGAGTAGCTCCTTGCACCATATCGAAGAGATGTATTTTTTTATAAGTCGCAGTGATCTCACCTGATGGAGAGACTAGCAGCGAAGTATTATAAGGCAAGCCCCCATCAAGAGCCTTCACCATCAAGCTCCCAGCTAATATCCAAACTTGATTTTCACGAGCAAGTTTTTTTACTAACTGAATAGTTTCTCCAGAATTGATATCCTCCGCATTTTCCAGGCTCTCATTGTGAACACCTCTTAAATTAAAAACTTCTGGAAGAGCAATAAACTTAGCTTGCTTAAAACAAGCTTCAAGAATAAACTTTTCAGTTTTAGCTAAGTTTGCCACTTTATTAGAGCCAGAGTTAATTTGTATTACAGATATTTTCATTATTGATATTCACAAGATAACACAATTCATATAACTAATGCGATATAATTTCTGTCGTGATTCCAGCCACTCAATACACCGTAGATTCTTTACTAGGCATGCTTAAAGCAGGTGAAAAGCAACTTAGGCACTTCGTCAAGAAATCTACAAGCTCTCAACCTGACTCTAGTGAAATCGCCAATGGATTGCAGATACTACTACATTCTACTATACCAGAGCATAGCTGTCATACAGCCTTTGGCATGGACATGATGGAGCAAGTTACCAGAAATCAAAATCCGACTGAATATGATCAGGTGTTTAGCTTTTTAAGTAATCCTCAAATCTCCAAATTAAGACATGCATTAAAAAGTGTTCGATTTTGGTTAAATGGCTTTTTCAATTCCAACTGGAAGCTTGCAGCCAGTGCCTCGCAACTCAGGAAGCCTGTTAAAGAGTGTCCTAAATTAGCCTATAAAATACTCGACTTATATAAACGCCTTATTGATATCAACGTAGGAGCAGATATGATCATTAGCTCAAAACTAACAAAATGGCTCGATAACAATAAAAACCTTCAAGAGACGGAATAAATCACGGTAAGGGATCATAACCAAACTCTGCAAAAGAATGACACTTAAATAATCTTTTAACAGCTAACCAAGAACCCTTAAATAGACCATATCTATCCAATGCTTCTACTGCGTATTGTGAGCAGCTTGGAATAAACCTACAACTCGGCTGCCTAAATCCAGCTGTAGCCTGATAAATTC
>CAYPGT010000037.1:12542-16959 GCA_964410425.1 uncultured Gammaproteobacteria bacterium | reverse complement strand
CTTGGAATAAACCTACAACTCGGCTGCCTAAATCCAGCTGTAGCCTGATAAATTCGTATCAATGTTAGAATAATGTTTTTGATGACAGACTTAAACATAGGTGCTTTTTTATTTGAAATCGGTGCAGAGGAACTCCCTGCCAAACAAATACCGGCTATTAGTAATCATATCAAAGAAGGGCTCGCTAAAGCTTTAAGTGATGCTGCTATCAACAGCTCATCAATAGAGAGTTACTGCACACCTCGTCGCTTGTTTTTTTATATTGATGGTTTAGCGCTTAATGCTGTAGATAAAGAGTCAGAGATTAAAGGTCCACCAGAAACTATTGCGAAAGCAGCAGATGGATCTCTTGCTCAAGCTGCAATTGGCTTTGCGAAGAAAAATAACTTGAATGAAAAAGATCTCTACTTTAAGGATGGCTATCTCTATGCCAAACAAAAAATACATGGACAAACACCACGCGCCGTACTAGAAGCTAAAATACCCGAGATCATTAGTAGCACACCAGGTACTAGGTTTATGCGTTGGGCTAACGGTGATCTCAAGTTTGCGCGCCCCCTACAGTGGATAGTAGCCCTAATGATTTCGTCCAAGGGTAAAGAGCTTCTCAACATTAATATAGAGGGTCTTAAAGCAGGCTCTATTAGTTATGGACATCGTTTCTTGGGTCCAGAGCCATTTGAGATTCAATCTAAAGAACAGTATATAGAACAGCTAGAGAAGCAAGGTTGCTATCTAGATCCAGCTAAACGCCGTAAGAAGATTGTTGAAGAAGCCGAGAAGCTTGCTAAGACCGTCGAAGGCAAGATAGTTATCGATGACGATCTACTAGATGAAGTAGTGCAAATCACTGAAAACCCTTCACCGATTCTTTGCAGCTTTGATCGTAAATTTCTAGAGATACCAGCTTGCGTACTTAAGACTGTCATGATCCATCACCAGAGATATCTACCGATAGAGTGTAACTATGTTGCTGATGATGTCAATGGTGTGAGCGAACACCGTCTCTTACCGTATTTCATAGCTGTCAGTAATAATCCCAGACCAGAAGCTCGCGCTAATATCAAGTCTGGCAACGAAAAAGTTATAGTACCAAGATTTAAGGATGCAGAATTCTTCGTCACCGAAGATACTAAAATTAAATTAGAAGACAGGCTCCCTAAACTAGAGAAGCTAAATTCTACTAAGGGTAATATGCTACAAAAGTCTAAGAGGTTAGTAAAAATAGTTAATTACCTTCTGAATGAAATTAAGGAAACTTACCCACGCAACCCACACAAGGGTCCTCATAACCTTCTCAACGACAAGATTGCAGATTCTATCCTAAGAGCAACCTTACTCTCGAAGACTGACCTCACTACTAATCTGGTGTTTGAGTTTACCGAACTTCAAGGTGAGATAGGAGCAGTCTATGCTGAGAGAGAGAGGTTAGACCCAACTATAGTGGAGACCATCGCTGAACACTATCAACCAAGATTCGCTGGCGACAAGGAGCCATCTAGCATTGGAGCTAAGCTTCTTGCAGTCGCAGACAAGATGGATACTATAGTCTGCGCCTTCGCCTTAGGCAATATACCTAGCGGTTCTGTTGATCCTTTTGCCTTACGCAGACAAGCTAACGGTTTATTAGGAATTATTCTCCACGCACATTTAATCATTAACGTTGATGCTCTCGTAGATTACGTCGTAAATTTACAAAAACAAGAATTCGGTGACGGCGATATCGTAACTAAAATCCGTGGCAGAGGCGAAGACCGTAAAGAAGTGAAAGTTGCTGAACTCAACTGGGAAGGCTGTAATACTAAGGTCAAGGAATTCCTTGAATCACGCTTACCGTTTGTACTTGAAATCTATCATAAAGATACTGTTGTCAACAAAGCTGCTTTCACTCGAGCTAATCCACTCGTAGAGCTAAATAAAGCTCATATGATGATTCATCTTATACTTTCCACCAAAGAGAGACCAGATGACCACAGTAAACTAGTTGAAGCTGTAACGAGAATAGCGAACATCGCCAGCAAATCATCGAATACCTCTCGCGACAAAATCAATCCGGCACTATTTGAAAGTGACTACGAGAAGAATTTCTTGCAAGCAATAGATCCTCTCAGCGTCCTGCACAATCAAAACTTAGAATATCAACCAATATTAAGCGGCGCAGCGATACTTAAAATCGTGAAACCTATTAACGATTTCTTTGACAATGTTCTGGTCAATTCAGAAGACGAGAAGATCAAAGCCAATCGCCAAGCTCTAGTTGCCTATGCACACTCGATATTATCGGAGATGGGTGATTTTAGCGTGCTTTAATTCCTTCAATAAGATGAACTCAAGCTTATTCTCACCAGTCAATCCCTGACTGCGATTAATCTCTTGCAGGCAAGTAGGAGAAGTAATATTAATCTCTGTTAGTTTAGTGCCGATGACATCTATGCCAGCTAAATATATACCATTATCTACTAAGAAGCTTTCTAACTTACTACACAGCTCGATATCCTTCTTAGTTAAATCATATTTAGCACAAGAACCACCAGCAGCAAGATTAGCCCTGAAATCATGCGCTGGAGGGATTCTTAATATTGCACCAACTGGCTTACCATTAATCACAATGATACGTTTATCACCCTCCGTTTTAATTTCGGGTAGATACTCTTGAACTATCACAAGATTAGTAGACTGATTAGTAGCAGTGTCGATAAGAGCATCTGCATTCTGGTCCCCAAGCTCAACAGAGAAGACTCCTCTTCCACCCATTTGATCAATGGGTTTGATCACAATCTTTTGGTGTTCAGTCAAGAACCCTTTAATCTCTTGCAGATTTCTGCTGACCAAGCTTATAGGAGTTAATTCTGGAAACCTTAGGGTCGAGAGTTTTTCATTAAACTGGATGATGCTATTAGGATTGTTCACTACTAAAGCTTTTTGGCAGAGTGCCAGTATCTGACAGGCATTGAGATAATTTATATCCACTGGAGGATCCTTTCGCATAAACACCAGATCAAATTCATCAAGCATGATTTGCTGAAAACTTGTTAACTTAGTTGGAAATTCAAGAAGCTTAGCTTTAGAGCTATCCTGATACGCAAAAAATTCTCGATCTAATTTAATAAGATCTGCCGCTGCATTATTCATTATCACTTTCAGACTTGAAGCATTAGCATAAAACACTTCATCTCCAAGCTGAGAAGCAGCCTGCATCAACGCCCAAGTACTATCATGGTCTTTAATAAAAGTGGTGATTTCATCAGCAATAAAAGCAATACGCATAAGTCATATTGTATAGTGAAAGTAACGAAGTAAACCCGGAAGATTACACTTATTTTGAAAGCGTAACGGAAGCGTGCGAAGTCGAAACGTTACAAAAATATTTCCAAACCATAACCACGGCTTAACGAATTATGTGCATGAGGTACTTAACACAGGAATATAGCTTGAATGCGGCTTGTGTTATGGGGGATAAGGTATGTTGCGCGGGCGTATTAATGCCGTTGGGGTAGTTTTACTGCTGTTTTACACTAATATTGGAGCTAAAGTTTTGGCTTCCATCAACAATCCTACTTATAACAGCCCGAATCTTACAGTAGAAAAATTAGCTAAATTAAAAGAACAGAAGTCAGACAGCAGCGATTGGGTAACAGCTCCATCAAATCGAGAGTTTGCTTTTAGAGATCTAGAATCTCATCAAGAAAGAATATTACAATTAAAAAGTTTACGTTCGGGAAATGTTTATGATATCTACAAATCAAGTTTAGTTGATAATTTCTCTAAGGTTAAAGATGTTTCTCCTGACGGACGCTCTGTAATTTTCGAAGTTGCTAACAAAGTAGCAGATGGTCATGTTAATCAGACTTATGTGTTAGCCTTCAATCGTGAATATGGGTTGACCTTAGCTGATGGCTCAATCGATAAAATAAATAACGAGAGAAGGCTGACAGGAATTGAATTTGATAAGGCACACCATGTTAATCTTATTTACGCGGATAACAAAGGTAAGAATAATATTAGTAAGTCCATTGACATTGGAGATAATTATGCACTTTCTGCGAAAGTTAATGACGTAAAAGGTGAGATTGTAAATTTTTATGGTGGGGCGCTTGCCTTAGGAGCCAAGGTTAAACCAAGTAGCAATCCTAATCAATATGAGATTCAATTCAATTCTTCTTTCACCTCAGGTCAAGTGAGTAAGCACAGACTAGACTATGATCCTCAGTTAAAAGCTATCGTTTTACTAGAAGAGATCAATGCCAACAACGAAATTATACGTAAGACCAAGTTTAACTATAATGGGTTTAACTATTTGACTGAAACTTACGATGCTGATGGAGAACTGATTTACTGCAAGGCTTCTGTAGGTAAACCAACAATAGATGTTATTTCCAATTATTTATATCTCAAGGCTGAGCTAGATGCTTTTTAT
>CAYPGT010000037.1:0-12442 GCA_964410425.1 uncultured Gammaproteobacteria bacterium | reverse complement strand
CATAGTTTCAGTTACTCCATATCGATTAATTAAAGATTCTAGTTCTGCAACCAGACCTTGTTCCATCATCTTAATCACTCGATTATCGATCAACTCATACAAGGTCTGCCTATTATGAAAATTCAATCCAAAGAAAGCAGTACTGTAACGGTTCTCCGAGGACTTAGATCTATTCTCAAGCAAAGGCTTACCACTATGTTTAATAATTTCAATAGCTCTTATAATTCTAATTTTGTTTTGAGTATCTATCAGCTCGCAAGCTTGGCGATCAAGTTTATTTAGTAGCATATTCAATTCTTCTAAGCTTTGAGCTTTCAGTTCATCTCTTAAGAGCTCATCTCTGCTTATACTTGGCATCTCAAGATTCTCCAAGGCTGATCTTAAATACAATCCAGTACCACCCACTACTATGGCTCGGCTAGAAACTTGCTCAAGACTACTTACAACTCTGTCAAAGTCTCTTCTGTAATCGCCAGCAGAATAGGATTCATTAGGCTTCCTGATATTAATCAAATGATGACAAGCCAGGGATAGCTCATGCTGGTTAGGTTTAGCAGTACCAATATTCATCTCATCATAAATCAAACGACTATCAGCATTAATAACTGGAACCTTAAGTTCCTGAGCTAGAGCAATAGAGAGATCGGTCTTACCAGTACAAGTCGGTCCGACTATAGCAATAAGCTCGCGAGGATTATCAGCAACATCCTTTAATATATATTCAAGATGAGCTTGCTTATATGACACTTGTTAACAATATTTCCTTTGCTAGTTTAATTTGCTCTAGCTTTGAATCTAGCTCTGCAAGCTTCTTGCGAGCATAAGAGCCAATAGCAACTCCATGCACTTGTACACCATGACTATGAGCCTTAGCTAAACTAGCTTCTGTAATACCCCCTGCAAGCTGAATATAAATATTCTTTCTATTGGGATAATATGCTTGGATTGTCTCTAGAACAAGTGCCGCATTATTAATACTGCGCATATCAGTATCCAAGCCTAAATTTCTTGCTCCTGACATGGGCGTACCATCACATTGAATTATAAAGGCATAATCATCTCCATGCTTATGATTCACTTCTTCTATAATCCTTTGAGCTGCAGCCTGTAACTCTGCCATCTCCATTTGATCAGAACCGATACAGAATGATTCCAGCTCAAATTTAGTTTGCATATTTCTATAGAACTCAGAGAAAGCATCTAAGTCGTTATTCAGGTGTATTTCTATAGCCTTCGCTCCAAGTATTGTTAATTCTTCCAAGGATTGAGAATTAAAAGCTGACCAAGCTACAAAGCTTAAAGCATCAAAGCTACAAGTAGGAAGACAAGCTGAACAGCCAAAGCAAAGATCTTCATTATAAGAAAACTCTGGAGCTGAAAAAGCCTGTGAAGGACACGATGGCACGCAAGCTAGGCACTCAGTACAATTCTCCAGATTCAACTCAATGCGCCTGAAGTGTGGATCCTCACCAATATTCACGCTAATCATTATCAGTGGCTCATTAAGCTTAGAATCTTCTTGAATAGCTTTCTCTATTCCTTTCTTAGCGAAGATCACCGAATGCGGGAATGCTGAGATATCTATGGCATCTGCTCCAGCATGAGTAAAGAGATAAGCGTAATCTTCTATAGTCTCATAATCTTTCAGGGCAGCACCAATAATGAGCTTGTGAAACTGCTGCTTCTGGAGATTTCTGAGATATTGAGGTTGCGCTTGAAGCAAAGTAGTTACTATTATAATGGACTAATCAAATCATTTCTTAAACCATGAGAAAGGATTAAAGGAATTAAGTATTTTTTTAATGCCAGTCCACGCTCCTTGCTTCGGTCTATCCCAAGTATCAGTGATTTGATCCAACTTCAGCATATATTCTCGAGCACTTGGACTTAACAACAATGGATTATTCGAATCTATTGCTAATGATTCTTTGATACCCCTTTTCACTGAATCATAGTTTAACAAGCCCTTATCATCGGAGATAACTTTTTTGAGACATCTTTGTAATTGCTCAAACCTAGAAGCACTGAAATTTATATTGTGTTCTCCGGCTAATTTATCTATCCTCTCCATTAAAAACTTAGCTTTAACCGACTCGAGCATTACAACACTCTGAATAAGAGTTCTCAAACAAGTACTTGCAGGATATTTTTTAGCCAAATCTTCCATATCCTGAAGATGTTTACCAAGATCTTTAGACTCTACCTTAGAAGGCATCGCAAAATCAATAAAAGCTAAGGACCCAGAATCATAGCGTGTATTCTGGTAATCTAGATCCAGCATATTAACACCAGCAGCATTTAGCTTCATAAAGTTATTTATAAATTCAATCACAGTCTCATCACTAATACCTTGCTTAATATATTTCAAGAGATCCTCTTCTTTCATCGTGCTTCCCAGCGTCACACCAGGCATAAATTCAGTCGCAAGAATTTCATTAGAGCCCAAATATTGTCGACTCTGATCGTAAGCAAGTTTTTGAAATTGACGTTGATTATTCCCTAATATTTTTGCAGTTTCCCTTAAATTGCGAGCTTCATCGGCTATATCCATTATTGAGCTACTGCCACAATCAAAATACATAGGGACTTTCAAAACATAATCAGAGCCTGGGTTTTTAACTTTAATTGCTGCCGCACTAGTTCCCAAACCTAAGAATTCAAAATTAGGATTCTGATTAAAAATAGCTTTTAGTTTCCCTTCCAGAAACTCATTAGCTTTTATCGATAATGAAAGTACTGCCAAGTCCTGATAACGGTTAGTTCCCTGGTAAAAAGCTAGAGTACTTAAAAGTTTCTCTTGCTCAGAAGAGCTTAAACTCTTAAAAACTTTGTCCAAGATTTCCCGACTATTAGGTGTACAGAACTCAACTGCTCCAATTAATTTCACTTGTTCTTTAATATCAAGTTTATGGAAGGGTTCGCGACCACCAGTAATTAATTTTTGAAATTTATCTATTGCATTCTTGTTAGCTTGATAAACTTTGCCAAAATAATTTTTAAGATGTTCTAAATCAGCAGCACCTTTCAATTGGCTCTCTAAAATCGGTTTGGCTTTTTGCCAGAGTTTAGTTAAATCAGCAGCAGCCGTTACACTTCTATTGTTAACTTGTTGATGCAATTCTGACGCTCTATTGGGATTAGTCTTAGATTCACTTGTCCGAGCTAAACTGGCCCTAGTTGGGGCTTCTGTTTTGTAAGGATCGCAAGTAGCTGCTTTGATAGATTGCACCATATATCGTTATTACATATTAGCATATTGAGTCAATACTTATAAATAGCCTTATTTTACAAGGATTTCTAGCTTTGTCCAGGTACTTTTAGAGCTATCCCCGGTGGACATGGTGCGTATATTTCTGTATCTCCCTTGAAGAAAGCTTCTCTTGCATTAATATTCTGCTTTGCAAGCTCAGGCTTAGGAATTCGTTCTAATTTGTGCTCTTGGATTAAGGCTTCTATTTTAGGCTTCAGAATTGACGCATATTTGACTTCGCCTGCAGTGTTACCAGGATTAATAAACGCCAGTGCGTAATTAGCCCCTGCAGCTTCTATAAGAATTTTATTCTCTTTCAATAAATTTTCGATTGCATAACCGGGTCCTTGAATTAACAAACGATATGGATCATCATTCTCTACACGTCCAGTGATATCAATACTCTTGCTCAGCTCTATAGTACGTTCCACTATCTCTCTCCCACGTTCTGCGTATAGCTCCGCTGTTTTAGTAATGCTCTCCATTAATAAATAACTTGGACTTGTTGTCTGTAAAAGACGTAAAGCATCAGCGATATATCGTTCTGAAATTTTACAAGTTTTATTTACATGAAGCACTCCCGTTTGCGTTAAACTTCCGAGTGTCTTGTGCCAAGACTGCACTACGATATCAGCACCATAACTTAGAGCCGGCTCTGGAAGCTGCTTAGAGAACTGGTAATGTGCTCCATGTGCTTCGTCCACTATCAATGGAATATCTAAACGTGGAATCTCAGAGTAAAAACCTTCATAAGTTGGATTGGTAATAATTAAAGCAGAATATTTATTGAGCCCATATCCTGCCTCTATCCAGCCTCTATCTAGCCGCGTGTAAACGCCAAGATCCTCTCGCCACTCTGGCTCTAACCACTCTATATCTAGCCCAGCAAGAATAATTCCAGAGATAACAGATTTATGAACATTACGTGCAACCAAAACTGGACGCTTGTCGTTTTGAGCATTCAAATATATTTTTAGAGCGATGCATGCTGCTTGCATACCGACGCTCGCACCATTAATTAAAAAGAAACTTGCCTTAGCCCCAAATAGCCCAGCAACAAACTCTTGAGACTCTTTTAAGACCTCTTCCGGATATTGAAGGTCATCTAACCCATCTAATTCTGTTAAATCTCTTGAATTTAATTGACCTACATGTGCTGGACTATGAAAAGCAATGAAATCCTTTTCTAAATGTTCGTTAATTTTTCCCGAGAGTAAAGACATAATAGGCAAGATAGTGTTAATAATACAACGTCACAAGGTTTGTCTTAATACTGGATCCTTACGTCGCAACCTACGGTTGCTCCTCAGGATGACGATCAGTGAATTGTCCCTGAAATTGTGGTACATTCTTAAATATGGAATATAGAGATATTAAAATAGAAACCAAGGCTGACATTAGAGCCATAACACAGGATTTGAGGTTACCAAACCCCTTCGATGTTTATTCGTATGTGCCTAGCGTTATAGAAACTACACCACGTGGTGAAAGAAGTTTTGACTTATTTTCAAGATTACTCAGAGAGAGAATTGTTTTCCTTACATCTGAAGTAAACGATGTCGTATCAAGTATCATAGTTGGACAACTTCTATTATTAGATTCAGAAGATGCGTCTAAGGATATTTACTTCTATATTAATAGTCCTGGTGGCTCAGTTACTGCAGGCTTGGCGATGTACGATACTATGCAACATGTGCGTGCAGACATAGTTACTATCTGCCTTGGACAGTGTGCCAGCATGGGAGCATTCTTACTTAGTTCTGGTCAAAAAGGTAAACGTATGGCTTTACCTCACTCTAGAATCCTTATTCACCAACCATTAGGTGGCGCTCAAGGACAAGCTTCTGATATAGAAATTCAAGCTAAAGAGATCCTTAGATTGAAAAAAATGTTAAACCAAGTACTCGCGGATAATTGTGGTCAACCTTACGATAGAGTTGAGAAAGATACGGATCGTGACAATATCATGACTCCAATTCAAGCTAAAGAGTACGGTCTAATCGATCAAGTGGTAGTAAAAAGACCAACAGACATCGATGCAAGCAATAACTAAATCTAGACTTGTATTATAATTAAGATTACTAATGCCAAAGAAAGATGCCCCATTACTACAGTGTTCATTTTGTGGTAAAACACAGGATCAGGTCCTTAAGCTTATAGCCGGCCCTGGTATTTACATTTGTGATGAATGTATTCATCTCTGTAACGAAATACTTATTGATGAAGGTATCAATCCGGATCTTGTCGAAGAAGAAGAAGGCTCTTCCGATATTTTTGATTCACAGAAGATACCTACTCCTAAAGAAATTAAAACTAACTTGGATGACTATGTGATTGGCAGCAACGAAGCCAAGAAAACCCTAGCTGTTGCAGTTTACAATCACTATAAGAGAATTTTCCATAATTTTGGCAACAAGAAGAATGGTGACGTAGAAATCCAGAAGTCCAATATTCTGCTCATTGGACCGACAGGTAGCGGCAAGACCCACATAGTAGAAACGCTTGCTAGATTCCTCAATGTACCTTTTGCTATAGCTGATGCTACTACTATCACTGAAGCTGGTTATGTCGGCGATGATGCTGAGAATATTCTACAGAGACTTTATCAAAACGCTGGCAGCAACCTAGAGAAAGCCGAAAAAGGCATTGTCTACATAGATGAGATCGATAAAATCTCACGCAAATCTGAGAATCCATCCATCACTAGAGATGTTTCAGGAGAAGGCGTGCAGCAGGCTCTACTTAAATTAATAGAAGGTACTAAAGCAAATATTCCAGCACACGGCAATCGTAAACATCCACAAATGGATATGATAGAAATGAACACGCATAATATATTATTTATTTGCGGTGGTGCTTTTGTTGGATTAGAGAAGATTATTGACAAGCGTCGCATGAAATCACAAGCAACGGTTGGCTTTGGCTCTCTGAGCCCGACTGAAGATGAAAGTGCTAAGCGCTTAACAGAGTCGTTCAAGTATGTAGAAGCTGAGGATTTAGTACACTTCGGATTAATTCCTGAGTTTGTAGGTAGAATGCCAATAGTAAGTAACCTTGAAGCACCTGACATAGAAACGCTCAAACTTATACTCACTAAACCTAAAAGCTCTCTTATCAAGCAGTATCAAAAACTATTAGAGATGGACGGTGTGGAGCTAGAGTTTGAAGAAGCTGCCATAGAAGCTATAGCGCATAAGGCTCAGAAGCGTAAGATGGGTGCAAGAGCATTGCGCAGTATTGTAGAAACAGTCATGAAAGATCTAATGTATGAAATCCCTTCACAGAAAGACATTAAGAAGGTTACTATAACTCAAGCCATGATTGATAACGTCAACTTAGCGGAAGTGATCCCAATGGAAGCCAAAAAAATTACCGAAACCGCTGAGACTGTTAAAACTAAACCCCAGACTAAGACAGCATAGTGATGTCTTGTTTCTTAGGTTTTTTCCTGAGAAAGTCAAACGGGTATAAAATCGCAAAGAAAATGAACATAAATAATAGTACAAATGGAAATAAAAAAGCCACTAGATTTTCCCATGTTCCCATATTAATCTCCTAATACTGCCTTATCTTTGTCAACCAGATACATTATATACCATCCTAATGCTAACAATACAATTCCTATAATCAAGGTTATGCAGCTATATTTAAAACTAAGTAATTCTATATTTAATCCAGCCGCATTACCACTCATAATTGCTTGATGTACCTTAGAAGCAAACCCTGAAGAACAGGCTAGACCAGCAATCTGACAAATTGTAGCCATATACTTAAATGACTGTTCTTTTACAAAGTCCTTCACTATATCCTAATCCCTAAGCCGGAGGCATCAACTTTGTCATAATCAAACTGATCCAAAACTTCACCATTACAAGTAAAAATCAAACTGTCTGGAGTCGTATTATTCAGTCCTAAATTTTTATTGATGGTAATAGAACTATGAGCTAGAACTTTTTCTGTACTGAACTTAAAATACTCCTTAAGACTATCTGAAAGTCCACACTTAGTAAACCCAAGATCCATATTTGATCGATTACGCAAAATAGCGTACTCGGGCTCCAGCACATGGATTGCTTCAATAAATATCGGCTTAAGCTTTATGGTACGTTCTAAATATCTTGGTTCCAAAGGAGTATGCAAGTAGAATCGCTTGGATAAATCTTCGGTCTCCTTATTAGTGATAGAGCTGACATCATAACTAAGCCTGGAGCCATCCTCAAGAACATCAAACTTACTTACAGCAAATGACTTAAGCGGCGACTCTGACTCTACATTGAGTTCGTTTTCAAAATCTGCCTTAGGTAGGTAATGAAAACTAACGGCTTCACTCTTAATACTATTATAGGTATCTTGTTTATAATATGCTCTCACTTGATTGACACCAATCTTAATATCATCATCCAATTCATAAAATAGCTCATGCCCCTGAAAGCTAGTCTCAGAAAGCAGCTGCTGAAACTCACTTAGATCAGAGATAGCTTCATAATTTAATTTAGGACTAGCAGGAGCTTTAGGTCTTATTAATAACTTCTGTGTAGCTTGGGTCTTATTACTGGCAAGTAATCTAGTTTGTATTTTTACGAGTAGATCATAATCACCCAAAGCAATATCACTAGGTATTTGTAATTGAAGTTCAGTAGCAGTAGCAGAAACAACTTTTACTTTTATATTATTCAAATCAGAATCAACAAGCCATACTTGATGTGCCTCTGGCCAACCCTTGATAAAACCCTGTCCTTGAACGGTAACTATAGCAGAGGGACTAATCTGAGTTGCACTTAGATCATTGATAATAGGACTCGGAATGGCATGTCGTTTACGAGCTTGCACTGAGCCATAGGATAATAAAAGTATCAATAATAGGATAATATTTTTATTCATTTCTTCTCCTTCTTTAATCTGAATAGACTGCTAAAAACTTCTCACGTTCCAGCGCATCCACTTCACTATTCAACATCGCGATTACTCCCTTCTTCAGCTCAGCACTAAACCAGGCTCCAGTCCTGGCATCTAGCTGAGCAGTGTATTCAGAAAGCTTAAGCTTCTCCGGAAAAAATTCCTGCAATTCTTCGCGAGAACTTTGATCTAATAATCTATAGAGCAATTCCTTTCTGGCATAATAAATCTGTGTCAACTCCGTTAATATATTCTCTCTGACGTTAGCTGTGATTCTAGCGCTAGTGTTAATATTATTAATCTCAGGATCATAGATAAGGTTACTTAGTTTCCAGCTCAGCTTAACTCCGCTGTTAATATTGTTGTCATTTTTATTTAAGTTATTCTTCTCATAATCGCTACTAATACTACTGGTGTTAGAGTTGAAACTATCATTAGCATTGGTCTCTAGAGACAAGAAGTCTTGATTAGCTCTAGTCATCGAAGCATCAAAATCAGGGATTATATTACGAAGACGTGCTTGGCGTTTATAAGCACTAAACTTCTGTCCTGTCGGTATACCAGCGAACTCCAACGCAATCTTATGTAAGTCTTGAATCTTAGGTTCAGACTTCAGCACCTTAAAGATTAAATCATTCACTGGCGCTGGAATACTAGGACCTAAATCTTGAGCGCTAAGACTACCGTTCTCTGTATTATCAAGCGCAACAGAACCGGTGATAACGGGAGTCAATCCCAAACTAAAAATCTGCCCCTGAGAATTAGAGAGTATAAGTTTTTCTTTGCCATCAGCTTTAGTAGTATCAACTGAATAATAACTAGGATTATAATCGCTATCATTCTTACTATTACTTATATCTATTAATTTCCAACTAAGATTCTTAGTCACTTGGCTCACATAGAGACCATTTGCACTGAGAAGGAGTAATTGACCATCAGCCATAGTTATTTGTCTAACAGTAAAAAACCCATCTGGATCAGACCTCAGTCCAGCATTAGATTTCAGCCAAGTTTGCCCTTGATTATTACTTGTATAAACTCCCGAACTGCTAGCTAAATAGATTGTGGAGCTATCTCTGTCAATCCAAAATCTACCGAAACCAAAGGAATCATGGAAATCTCGCTTAAGTCCATAACTGCGATTAAACCATTTATGTTTGCGTGAATCATAATAATAGAAACCATTATCAGCACTGGCGTAGACTACATGAGTTTGCGATTTATTCAAAGTGATAAAATTTGCATTCTGTGGACTATATTCATCAAGCTGCCAATTGAAATCTGTCTGCAAAGTTTTCTTATCTACGTCAGCAGAGTATATTCCTCTCAAACAGGCAGCGTAAATTTTATTAGATGTTTTGATTACTTGATTACAAGCTTCCTTAGTAAAAATTCTGCGATAGTTTTGAAAGATCCCCATATCTGTTGCTAAATAAAAATCCTTAGCATCAATATAGATGTCGTTAATCTTAAGGCCCAAATCTGCTTCTGTTGAATTTAATAAATCAACTCGATCCTTATTGAAATAAACTTGTCCTTGGTTCGTGTATATGATCCCATCTCGATAAAACCGAGCTAACTCAACCGGACTTGCAGTGGGACGACTAATTAAGATCTCTGATTGATATTGCCCTGAATAATTAGTATTAGCAAAAGCCTGAGCAGCCAGTAAAAATGAAAAAATAATCAATACTGCTACATTTAGCAAAGTTCTTGTAGTATCCTTAAATAGTTCAGCCTTAGAGACTCTTGTAATACAATTAGTTTCGAGGTTTGTTCGGTTGCTCTGGGGAGTCGCCAAGCGGTAAGGCAGTGGGTTTTGGTCCCGCCATTCGTGGGTTCGAATCCTACCTCCCCAGCCATTTATAATACATTCCGAGCCATTTTTTACGGCCTCTTCTTGCGTCCTGTTCAGAATCACTATATTTCCCCTATCTCTTAATCTCTAAAACTTGTAACTAACTCTCGTTCTGCACTTCTTTATCTGAGCTTCTCATCGCCCAGATAGTGAGTAAACCCCATCCCATGTAGAAAAGCACGATAAAAGCAAAAAGCCATGGATACTGTATCATTTACTACCGTCCTCCTCTTGTATAGTGTAACCGATGAAAGTAAAGATTGCACTAAAGCTTATTAGCAGAACTTGAATTAACGCACTAGATTTAGGTAGGTCTAACTGTGTTGGTATGATGAACTGCCAAGCAGTATATATTAATGTACCACCAATAAGTGCAGATAGAGTCGCTAGATAAGTCTTCTGCTTGCTATTTGGCTTACACCACATTTTAATCCTAGTTTTCAGATCGACTTTCATTGGCTACCAATTATTCCACGTGATGCCAAGAAACGAAAGGGGTCAAAAAACCCCTGAAAACTTATTTGATATCCCTTGAATAATAAAGATTTCTAGACCCGCAAAGCGAATCTCGCCCTATTCTGTCAGTTTCAAGGGGGTCAAAAAACCCCTAGAAGTTAAGGCTAAATTTCTTTTGACCCAGGGCAAAGCATGGCTATATAATTTGCAGAAGCAATGCTAACACTCTCCATCATTATCTACCTTCTACTAACTCTGCTGGTCGGTTTTATTGCCAGTAAGTTTGTGAATTCATCTAAGGATTACGCACTCGCGGGCAGACGTATGCCAATGTTCATTACAGCATCTGCATTATTTGCTACATGGTTTGGTTCTGAAACTATTATAGGCGCGAGCTCCGAGTTTGTGGAGAAGGGTATTCAAGGTGTTATTGAAGATCCCTTCGGTGCATCACTATGCTTAATTCTTCTGGGTACGTTTTTTGCACGTCCTCTCTATAATATGAATCTTCTAACCTTAGGAGACTTCTTCAAGCAGCGCTATGGTCCGCGCGTAGAGATAGTTGCAGCGATATTCATGATGCTATCTTACTTTGGTTGGACAGCAGCACAATTCATGGCATTCGGTATCGTTCTTAATACCGTATGCGGAATAGAGGTCGGCATCGGAGTGATTATCGGAGCGAGCATTGTACTCATCTACACTTACGCTGGTGGTATGCTTGCGATCTCGATTACAGACTTCTTGCAGACTATCGTGATCATCGTAGGACTTGTCGCTATGGCAGTTACTCTTTTCTACAAACTAGATGACTGGTCAGTAGTCATCCAAAGTCGCCCTGAAGGCTTCTTTAATTTCTTGCCAAAGCCAGGTGTTGAGCACTATTTAGAATATATCTGTGCTTGGATTACTATTGGTTTGGGATCACTTCCTCAGCAAGATCTCTACCAAAGAGTTATGTCTGCTGATTCTGAGAAAACAGCAGTGCGAGCATGTTACATGAGTGGCGCAATGTATCTTACGATTGGTTTCCTGCCTTCTATTATTGCTGTGATGGCTATCACCGTTTATCCTGAACTCGCTGCTCGTAACGGTCAAGAGATATTAGTGAATGCAGTTACTAGACATGAAGGTCTCTTTATTCAGGTTCTGTTCTTTGGAGCTTTATTGTCTGCGATCATGAGTACAGCTAGTAGTGCAATACTAGCGTCTGCAACTATATTTGCGGAGAACATCATCAAGCCTCTAGTGAATACACTAGACGAGAAACATTTCTTACTTCTCATCAGAACTTCAGTTGTGATTATGACTTTTGTAGGTGTCTTACTTGCTAACTCCAATAAAAGTATTTATCAGCTAGTAGGTGAGTCATCGATGTTAACGTTTGTAGCGTTATTCATACCGCTAGTCTCTGGCCTTTGGCTTAAACAAACTTCTAGCCTCGGAGCCGAGCTCTCTATGCTCTCAGGAGTCGGATTCTGGTTCTATGCTCAGCACTACCATATGACACTCTTAGGAGTTCATATACCGAGCCTCCTGGTGGGATTCTTTGCGAGTGCCACGGCTATGCTAGTAGGTTACTTATTTACTCACTCCAAGTTCTTTACGGGTGCGAATGCTAGTAAAACGACCCCAGACCTCAAACCATAGATCAGTAATACTAGTAACACAATCTTGAAAAAAACTAAATAAAACTTAGTCTTTAAGACCATATCTTGGTTCCATGATATATTTCTTTACTGTGTTTCAACGACCAAGAAACACTTTTGCGTCCGTATGTAAGCGAAAACACTTCGTCTTGCGTCCGTAGCTCAGCCTGGTAGAGCACTCGGCTTTTAACCGATTGGTCGAAGGTTCAAATCCTTCCGGACGCACCATTATAAAAGAAAAGCACCCCCTTTCGGGGTGCTTTTCTTTTATGTGGGGTAGGTTGTACACCAATAAAAGGAAATAGAGTGAAATTCTCTAGAGATCGTCATGCA
>CAYPGT010000036.1:0-19850 GCA_964410425.1 uncultured Gammaproteobacteria bacterium | reverse complement strand
GTTCTTTAGCTAACTCTCTAACTTCATCCTTAAATAAAGTGTTAATAGGTTCTATGAGTTTAAAGGGCATGTCCTCGGGTAAGCCACCCACATTGTGATGTGATTTGATGACTGCCGCGATCTTCTTGCCGGTTTTGGGGTCAATGCGAATGCCTGACGATTCTATAACATCAGAATATAAAGTACCCTGAGCTAGGTATTCTATATCACCACCAAGCTTGCGGCATTCATCATTAAAAGTAGCAATAAACTCTGCACCAATAATTTTACGCTTAGTTTCGGGATCATCGACACCACGTAATTTAGACATAAAACGTTCTTTGGCATCTACATAAATTAAATTAATAGCAAATTTCTCGTCAAAGATTTCTTTTAGCTCTTCACCTTCTTTGGCGCGCATGAATCCATGGTCAATAAACATGCAGATAAGCTGGTCACCAACTGCTTTCTTGAGCAAGAAAGCTAAAGTGGAGCTATCTACTCCACCAGAAAGGGCTAGCAGTATTTTTTTAGTACCCACTTCCTTGCGAATTTTAGCGATCTCTAGTTCAATGAAATTATGCATGTTCCAGTTAGTGTTAGCTTTGCAGATGTTAATCACAAAGTTTTCTATAATTTGTCCACCATGCTCAGTATGATTCACTTCGGGATGGAATTGTAGTGCATAAATTTGCTTCTCAGGATTTGCCATCGCTGCTATAGGAGCATTATTAGTTTGAGCTGTAGCAATGAAGCCCTCAGGTACTTTGGTTACATGATCACCATGACTCATCCATACTGTGAATTGAGAGGAGCTTATATTATTAAAGAGACCCAATGTTGAAGGAATAGTATTGAGCTGTGATTTACCATATTCTCTTTCTTTACTGGCTTCTACTTGTCCGCCAAATTCTTTAGCAAGTAACTGCATACCATAGCAGATACCAAGAATCGGCAAACCACAATGAAAGATTCTCTTATCACAATTGATTGCTTCACTGTCGTAGACACTATTAGGACCACCCGAAAGAATAATCCCCTGTATGGTTCCATCCTCTATGTCTGGTTTGATTTTTTCATAGGGAATATCAAAACTATGTACTTCAGAATAGACTTTAAGTTTACGAATGCGCTTGGTTATTAGTTCGGTGTATTGTGACCCAAAATCTAATATTAAGATCTTCGAGTTTTTAATTTGTATTTGGTCTATTTGTTTTGCTTCTTCTACTTGTGCCATGCGAAAGCCTTTGTTTGCATGTTATTCTAGCACTTTTAATTGTTTGGTATTTTGCCTTGGCAGTATAATATTAAATCAACTAATTCTCTTGCAGCACCCTTGCCGCCAGTACGTTCAGTGATATAGTGTATGTGCTTTAATACAGAGTAATGAGCCTCAGGGGGGCAAGCAGCAAGTCCAGCTTTCTCTAATATTGGGACATCAAGAGCGTCGTCACCGATGAAGGCAACCTCATCTATTGATATGTTTTTTTCTTGGATAATTTTTTCAAGGCAACTAAGCTTGTCTACAACGCCAGTATAGACGTTAGCTTCAAATCCAAAACCTTCGAACCTGGCATGAACATGGGGGCTTTTGCGCGCGGAGATGATACAAATATCCACCCCAAAACTTTTAGCAAGTTTAAGTCCATGACCATCTAGAGAATGAAATTTTTTGAAGACCTCGCCCTCTTCGTTAATATAAATGGAGCCATCTGTGAGAACGCCGTCTACGTCAAAACCAATTAGTTTGATTTTGGCAGCTCTCTCTCTTAATTGCTCTGATATTTTTTCAAACATAGAATCAAAGTTTAACCTAATTAATAATTAAAATCCAAACCTTGTAAATCTTTTTGATATACCTGCATCAGAGCCACATTGTTCTCAAAAAGGGTGATCCCTTGATGAGTTTTTTCTTGGGCTTTAGATAAGGCTACGGCTGCTGATATATTGCCGTCTATTAGGCTAATCTCACGATTAGTTTTGTTCATAGCTACAGAGCCAAACTCCGCGTTAATAAGATCGGGATAGTCATACTTAAGGCATTGAGTCCAACGATAAGAGTCAGGCTCTTCGTAGAGAATTGCCATGCCATCACTCCCACCTAAATTGATGTGAAAGAAAATTTGTTCTTTATCTGGATTGCCACTGACATCGGGACTCAACTCGGCAAGGAAAAGAATGGGATCCCTTTTATCTGATTGCCAGCTTAGCAAAGCCCGGTTTCTTGCATCCTTTTTATTAATGATTTTGACAAAGCCACTAAGATTAGTCATAGGTCCTGAGCTTGCTTTGAAAACAAAATCATAATAA
Source organism: uncultured Gammaproteobacteria bacterium (assembly GCA_964410425.1). Taxonomy (GTDB): domain Bacteria; phylum Cyanobacteriota; class Vampirovibrionia; order LMEP-6097; family LMEP-6097; genus CAYPGT01. The sequence goes on along the minus strand of CAYPGT010000036.1, from coordinate 17,561 downwards.
AAATCCTTAGTCTCTCTATTAATAATGATCTCACGCTCTAAATCTTTGAGCTTTTCTAATTCAAGTGCTAGATTCTGAGATAACTCACTATTGGGGTCTAAGGATCTTTGTTTTTCTGTTATCGCTCTGATTAACTCGTTGCGTCGACTTTCTTTAAGCTTAAATCCATAACCACTAAATATTCGGTCTAAACTCGTTTGATTAATCTTACTAATATCATGCGTAAGCAGATCCAGCAAAACTTGTCTAAAGTTATCTAAGCCTTCCCAGATTTGAATACGTGCCTTAAGATCCACATTAATAGCATAACATTGCTGCGGCTAATGATTTATCAATTTATGAAAATAATTTGACCGAACAAGCTTCGCAAGACTCGACGCCTCTCTTTGTTCACTCATCGTTCAAAAGAGAGGCGATCTCGTCCATTGCTCAGCTTGTCCAGATGTCAAATTATTTTCTTGTTTTTGTGAATATTAAAGATCAAGAGCTAAATCGTTATGATCTTGCTCGCCAGCAATCAATGCTTCACTTTTATTGATAGTCTCTTGTATATCTTTATGATTAACTTCAGCAGATCCTTCTTCAGCTTCATCGTCATTAATTAAACTACTAGGTCTTACAAACTCTACTTCACTAGGACTTGCTGATTTCAGTACGTTTTGCAGTCCAAGTCCATTCTGACTAAGCTTGAAATTCTCTTGGAAAAACTTAGTAGTGTGCAGAATATGGGAATTACTGTCTTTAGATTTTTTGACAAGCCCCATATCTATTAATTCTTTAACGTGTTCATAGACACCACCGCCACGAATGATAACTAAATCCTTCTGTAAGATAGGCTCTTTAAGGGCAATAGTAGAGAGAGTTCTAAGTACTGCAGTGCGGATTTCTATAGGCAGAATATTTTCGGTTAAACTTTCAAATTCATCGCTAATTTGCATGCAATAACCGTTAGCCGTGTCTATGCTAATACCACCACCGCGGTTTTCATATTCTTGGACTAGTTGTATTAAACAGTCTCTAACTAAATCCACATCAGCATCAGCTTGATCTGCAATACTTTCTACGCCACGTGGTTTATCACTAAGAAATAATATTGCTTCGATCTTTGATTTAAGAGTATGCAATCTATTGCGTTTAGCATTATTTATAATTTCATTTAATTCATTTCTAGCAGCTTCTTGTTTGTTAGCTCGCTCTTCTGCTGAATCTTCATCGGAACTTGGTATGGTCTCATAATTGGCAGCCACGCTGAAGTTAAAGCTAGTGCTAGGTAGAATTTTGTTTAGCATATCCTGCTCTTCTTGATTTAAATCAGAATTATTTAGATTCAGGTTCATATATCCATAAGTCTCCATAAAACTCCTCCTGTGCTAGTTTGATTTGATTATCATGTGCCAAAAAAATCACAGAAAGAAAAGCATTCGACCAGTTACCTATTAATTTTACCAATTCTTGAAATTCCATGCCCTCTCCATCTAGTAAATGTTCGGGTAGTATTACTTGCAAACGTGCGATACAGTGCTCAAGATCTTCAGCGTGAGTAAGATCCATGATGTCGCCTGATAGTTCAGGAGCAATAATATTATAAGCATCTATATCAAAGAGTTTCTGTTGTTTACGCGCATAGCGCATATCTTCTTCATCTTTAGCGTCTTGAAGAGCACTAATTAGGTCCTTAAGAGTCAATTTGCGAAAGCGTTTGGCTTTTTGAATGAATCTACGGCGTATAGCAGCTTCTAAGTCATCAAAAGTAATTTGTCTAGTTGGATGATTAGCTAATTCATCTTCTAACATGGCATCATCATCTAGTTCTCTGTGGAGCCCAATATTAAGGGCGTCTTTGGATTGAGCGATTAATATATCACTTTTCATTCTTAATAGAACAGAAGCATAAAAGATAGCTTGTCCAGCTTCTCTTAAAGTTTCACCTCGATTATTACTAATGGCTCTTAGATAAGCAGTGGTAACCTTCTCTAGATCAAGATCCCAAGGGTCTATATCACCTTGGCGAGCTAGATCAACTAATATTCCTAAATTAGGTTCGTCTTTAAGATTAGCCTTGATGATTTCTAGATCATCGTCACTACCTTCTGCTAATGCCGTATTAAAACTCTTGCTTAATTCACTAGAAACTTGCTGTAATTCTTCTATCTTATGATTATAGAAATCACTAACATTGGTTTTCAGAGTTGTTTCTGCTTCATTCATTCTATGCTGCTGTTAAGGCAAGATCGCTTGCATGATCTTCCGTTTGGATATTTTTTACTCCTATAACCCTACTGAAACCTTTGGTGCTGACAGAAACGCCTATAGCTCTATCAGATTGCTCTAACATTGGTCTACGATGAGTTACTACTAAGAATTGAGTAGATCTCTTGTTATTAGGATGAGAATTGCGTCTAATCTTATGTGCTAAGCGATCAACGTTAACCCCATCTAGAGCAGAATCAACCTCATCAAAAGCATAAAAAGGTGCAGGATTACATTGCTGTAAAGCAAACAGGAAGCTTAACGCAGTAAGTGACTTCTCACCACCACTCATAGCTTCTAATCGTTGCATTTTCTTGCCACGTGGTTGAGCTTTAATAATTAAGCCACCATTAAATACTTCATCTGGATCCTCAAGGATCAGCTCGCCTTGACCGAAAGATAGGTCGGCAAAAGTTTCTCTGAAATATTCATCTATTTTATTAAAGTTAGTAAGGAAACAATCCTTCTTCTCGTTTTTATAGCTGGCAGTTTTATCAAGTAACATCTGGCGCTCTTCGTTAAGAGTCTCTTGTTTCTTCTCGATCTCAACCTTACGTTCAGCTACTTCGTCATATTCGTGGATAGCATGCATGTTGATTGGTTCCATTGAGCGCATTTGTTTTTCGATCTTAGTTAATTCAGCTTGAAGTTTACCGATATCTTCTTCTGGCATTTCAATCTCTTCAAGTTCAGGATGTTCTTTTAGTTCAATTAATAATTGCTCTAAATGTTCATTGATAGTAATTAATTTCTTCTTAGCTTCTACTATCTTAATCGCTGTAGATTCTATAGTGCTACTGACCTCACCCTTACGTTGACCGAGTTGTATAAGATTACTAGAGATCTCGTCGCGTTTAATCTGATGGCTGCTAAGTAGGGCTTTGAGTTGTTCTATTTCTTGATCTACTGTTTCTAATTCTTGTTTCAGTTGGTTAATTTTCTCTAAGTGTATTGGTTTTCTGGCTTCTAGAGTATCTACTTCTTTAGTAGATGTTTCAAGTTTATTAGTGAGTTTATCAATATTTTGTGAGCTGAAGTTCTTCTCTACTTCCAGAGACTTCGATTCGTTAATTACGTTATTAAGCATAGTTTGATAACGCTTAGTCTCTATCTCTATCTCTCTAGATTCTTGAATGACGGCTTCTAGTTTACTGTCTTTCATTTCAGCAGCTAATCCTTGTAGACCCGCTTCTTCTTTATCTATTTGCTCATCAATTTTATCAATCTTAGAGTTAAACCCTTCTCTTTCATGAGAGAAAGTATCAATCTTTTGCGCACAACTAACGATCTCATTTTTCTCTTGCTCGTATATTGCTTGCAGGTTTTGAATTTGTGCTTCTGAGATGCCGCTCTTAGCTTGCTTTTCACTAAGAGTCTCTTTAATTTGATCTAGTTTGATTCTAGATTCTTCCATTTGTGTTTCTAGATTTTCTAGTTCACTTTGCAGTTGACCGATAAATCCAGTTAATTCTTGTTTTTGTTCTTGAAGACGAACCTTTTCTCTTTCTATATCAGCTCCGAAGTGAATATTAGACTTGATTGCAGCACCGCCAGTCATAGCTCCACTACGCTCTACCATATCTCCTTGGATAGTTACCATGCGGTAGCGACCAATAAGCTTACGAGCTACTTCGATATTTTTTACTACCAGAGTGTCAGCAAACGCATAACCAAAGGCATCTCTATACTCTTCATCAAACTCTACTAAATTAATAGCCCAGTCTATGACACCAGCCTCTTTAGGCAAAGGATATTCTTTATAAGCTCTAAGTTTATTTAAAGGTAAGAAAGTAGCCCTACCAGCTTTCTTCTCTCTTAGGAAATCAATACACTCTTGCCCGACGTAGTCATCTACTACTACTACAGCTCTGAGTCTTGCTCCAGCAGCAGTTTCTACGGCAGTTTGATATTCGCCGTTAACTTTACCGAGCTGTGCTAGAGTGCCGTGTACACCATCTATATTAAGCACCATTTCTACAGCCTTGCCAAACCCAGCCGCATTGGCAGCCTGTTCTTGACCTTCAAGCTTGTCGATTTCGCTGCTAACCTTGCGTAGCTTAGCTTCTTGGTTTTTGATTTCTTCTTTAGTCTCCCTAGCTTCTTCCTTGAGGGCTTGAATGTTGCGGCTATGGAAATTAACTTCTTCCTTTAGTTCTATGCCACCAGCGTTACTATAATTCAGTTGTAGTTTTTGAATTTCTTGGAAAGCTTTCTCGGCAGCTTCTCTGTGTTTAATTAGGTTCTCATTAATACTATTAATTTTTTCATCTAATCTTGCTTTCTCTTGTTCTAGGGCAGACTTCTTAGATTTGAGTTCACTAACCCTATCTTGCATAGCAATAACGCTTTGAGTGCTGATATTAGAGTTCTTGCTTTTAGAAAGAATCTGTTGTTGTAAGTCCTCATAACGAGCTTCTTCTGCTGCAATATTAGCTTTAATACTTACAATTTCTTGAGCATATTCCCCAGCTTTAAAATCTATGGATTTAAGGGTTTTTCTAAGCTCTTTTATTTCTTTATCTATATTGCCTTGTTCAGCAAGTTCGTCATCAATTTGTTTTTGTAGATATTCTAATGCACTATCTTCTCTAGTAATTAGATTGTTAATATCCTCGTGCCTAGCTATTAATTGATTTTGTCTTTCGCCACCAAGTTCTTCTATTTCTTTAGATAGACGATTAAGTTCTTGCTGAGCTTGCGACATCTCTTCGTTGATCTCAGTTTGCTCTATTTGTAATTGAATTTTCTTTTCTTTGTGTTCTTCAAGTTCTTTTTCAGTAAGTTCTTTTTCGTTTTTTACTTGTCTAATTCTAACGGCAAGGAACTGTCTCTCCAGCTCGATGCGACGTTGTTTCAGCTCTTGATATTTAAGTGCTTGTTCTCTTTGTTCACGTAACTTATCCAGTCTCTCATTAAGTTCTTTAAGAATAGTTTCTTGACCATCGATTCTTTCTAGAACTACTTCTAACTCTTTACCTGCTAGCTCTATCTTCCGGTCAAACTCAGCGATACCGGCAATCTCATCGATGATCTTTCTACGATCGATTGGGTTCATGCTGATGATCGAAGCGACGTCACCTTGCATAACGACGTTGTAACCTTTAGGAGAAATATTATAGTTTCCAAGCTTGTCGTGAATCTCACGCAGAGTAGCTGGATTGTTGTTGAGGAAATATTTACTGTCGTAACCATCTTTCTTGAGACGAATTCGACGTTCGACGATTATTTCTTTTTCTTGAGTAAGAATATTTTCGTTATCAGGTTCATTATTAGCTGGATCTTGCTCATGATCATCATTAACGAAGGTAACTTTAACGGCACACTCTTTCTTGCCTGTAATATTGTTCAAGAGATCAGTAAGTTTTTCTGCTCGCATATTACGAGTAGTAGTAAGTCCAAGCGCAAACATCAGAGAGTCTACGACGTTAGACTTACCAGAGCCATTAGGACCGGAGACGGCAGTGAAGCCACCGAGAATAGGAATCGCAGTCTTCTCGCCAAAGCTCTTAAAATTATCAAGTTCTATTTCTTTAATGCGCATTTATGAATCGGTCTATTATATCTTGACGATTAATATGAATTTTTGCTCCAAAATTAACTTATTTTTCTCTTACCTCTCTAGAATAATAGAATTATCCAGAGTATGCAATGGGGATTATTTTAGCCTATTAAGAGAATAAAATGCCAGATTTGTATTGACCAGAGCTTAATTTTCAGCTTAAAAAAGTTTTATTTACAGGTTTTCTCTCAATTTGGCGTGGAACTTAGCACTAGCCCTAGCGTCTTAACATTATTAAGAAACACTAAAGCTCAGAACAGGGTTAGAATATAGGGTCTAGGAGATCAGATGGGCATATCGCAGCAAGCACTTGGATTAGAGAGAACTGAGACCGTTAAGGAGTCAAAGTCTCAAGATAAATATAATAGTATCGTGGAAGCTTTGTCTGCTAATGACATCGTTTCAGCCAGAGATCTTTTATTGGAGCAGATAAAACTTAAGGTTGGACAAAGGTCTAGCTGGGATTCACCTCAGTATCGTGGTGATAAGGGTGTACAGAAATCCATCAAGCTGGATTATACGCGCGATAACAAATTAACTTTCTTTGGCTTGGAGACTTTGCGCAGTCGTTATTTTTTGAAAGATGCCAAGGGTGAAGTTTGTGAAGACCCACAAATATTTTTTGCAAGAGTAGCTACTGGTGTGGCTCGTGGTGATAAGGAATTAGCACAGGATCTTTATGATCTAATGTCTAAGAATTGGTTTATGCCAGCGACTCCGGTTCTGGTTAACTCTGCTACTAGTAGAGGAGCACCGATTAGCTGTTTCTTAAACACAGTTGGTGACTCGATCTCAGATATATTTAAGACCTATGAAGAGAATGCTTTCCTCGCTAAAGGCGGCGGTGGTATTGGAACCAATTGGTCTCAAGTTAGAGGACATAATTCTAAATTAAGTACAGGTGGTACTTCATCTGGTACTATTCCTTTCCTTAAGGTTATGGATAGTGCAACGCTTGCAGTATCTCAAGGCAATACTCGTCGCGGGGCTGCAGCTGTATACATGCGCATAGATCATCCTGATATAGAAGAGTTTGTTGACATTAGAAGACCAACAGGTGGAGATGAGAATCGTCGTTGTCTGAACTTGCACCATGGTGTCATTATTTCTGATGAGTTTATGCGTGCAGTGAAAGCTAAGACTAAGTTTGATCTTAGATGTCCGCATAATGGAGAGGTAACTCAAACTGTTGATGCTTTTGATTTATGGAAGCGTATCTTAAAGAACAGAGTAGAGACTGGTGAGCCGTATATCATGTTCCATGACACGGTTAATCGTGCTGTACCTGAACACCATAAAGAAAAAGGTTTATTAGTTAACCAATCTAATCTTTGTTCAGAGATTACTCTGCCCACTAATAGAGAGCGTACTGCCGTTTGTTGCTTAGGCTCACTTAATTTAGAGAAGTGGGATGAATGGAATGAAGAGAAAGAATACGTAATCTATACGGCTGTTAAAGCTTTAGACAATATTCTGGATAATTTTATTCAAGGAGCAGATTCTCGTGATTATAAACGTGCAGTTTATTCTGCTGCTAAAGAGCGTTCTATAGGGCTTGGTGTCATGGGTTACCATGGTATGTTCATGAAGCAAGGGATACCCTTCGAGAGTGTGGCTGCTAGATCACTCAATAAGATTGTGTTTAAGGCTATTCATGAATGTGCCAAACAAGCGAGCAGACAGTTAGCGGTTGAGCGTGGTCCATGCCCAGACGGTGGTGATCAACGCAATAGTTACATATTGTCGATAGCACCTACAGCTAATATTTCTGTGATCTGCGGCAGTGCTACTCCATGTATTGAACCGATTGCTGGTAATGCTTACTTACAGAAAACTTTGAGTGGTAGCTTCTTGGTTAAGAATCCGTACCTGGAGGAGGTTCTAGAGAAATATGGTAAGAACGAGCCGGATGTCTGGAGAAAGATCATTGACTATAAAGGCAGCGTACAATTCTTGGATTTCCTAAGTGATGAAGAGAAGAAAGTATTTAAGACAGCTTATGAATTGAATATGATGGAATTGGTTCTGCAGGCTGCTGATAGACAGAAGTATATTTGCCAGTCACAGTCATTAAATCTTTTCCTTAAATCACCTATTAGTGGTAAGTTGCTTAATGAAGTGCATCTTAAAGCTCATGAACTGGGAGTCAAGACTCTTTATTATTTGCGTTCAGAGTCTGTAATTGAGGCTGATTCTGTTGACAGCACATCTGTGCGTCGTCAGGTAGGAGCAGCTAGTAATTACGAAGAGTGCACGGTGTGTCAGTAATTATGGATCGCGAAGATTTACGTAAGGCAATGCAACAGGCTCAGGAGATGCAAATCGACCTGGTGAAGGCTCAAGCTGAGTTAGCTAATACTGAGATTAGTGGTGTTTCTGCTAATGGCAAGGTTATGGTTAGCATGACAGCGCAAGGTGAGTTTCATGCAGTGAAGATAGATCCAACTTTGTTAGGTGAAGGACTTTCATCTGTAGAAACCAGTCTCTTGCAGGCTTTGAAGAATGTGTCTGAGAGGGCTGCTGAGATGACTAAGACTCGATTGGCACAGATATCTAAAGGTATAGGATTGTAAAGATTGCAGTACACCAAAGCACTATCTGATCTAATAGAAGAGTTCCGTAAATTCCCAGCTATTGGCCCCAAATCAGCTCAGCGCATGGCTTTCACCTTATTGAAGAAATCACCAGAACAGGTGGAGAAGTTTATTAAGGTAGTGAGAGATGCTAAAACTCAAATAAAATATTGTTGCCAATGTTTTAACTTAACAGCTGGCGAGTTATGTGAGATTTGTGAAGACCCTCGCCGAGATAGAAGACAGATCTGTGTCGTTGAGACAGTTAAGGATCTAATAGCTTTAGAAAGAACTCATGAATATCGTGGACTTTACCATGTGCTAGGTGGAGTGATATCACCGCTGGATGGCATTAGTGCAGATGATCTGAATATCAATGCTCTAATAGCTCGCATCAAACTAGAGTTAAGTTCTAATGTGGTTAATGAAGCACCAATTCTTTTCTATACTTACGAAGTAGTGGAAGTGATACTTGCTATCGGACTCAGCACCGAAGGCGAAGCTACTATGTTATATATTAAGCGCTTGATAGATATAGCTCTAGCAGAGCTTTCTATCCCTAAAGAACAGATTAAAATCACTCGCTTAGCGCATGGTTTACCAGTAGGAGCGGATCTGGATTATGCCGATGAACTGACTTTGGCACGTGCTTTAGACGCTAGAGTTTTGTGCTAAAATCACAACTATGGCATTAAGCAAAGAAGAAGTTATTAAAATAGCTAAACTAGCAAGGTTGTCTCTTAATGAAGCAGAAATCGAGAAATATTCTAAGGACCTTAATGCGATTCTTGGTTACGTTGAACAATTGCAAGAACTAGATACTAAGAATGTAGAGCCAATGATAGGTGCTATAAATCACCAGAAATCTTTAAGAGAAGATAAGGCTATAGATTCTGGACTGCAAGCAGCTATGTTGAAAAACGCACCTGACGCAGAGGGCACAGCGATTAAAGTGCCGCAAATGTCATAGACTTATTGCTTGTAATCTGTTAATATAAATGCTTTGAGTTCCTATGACTAAATATATTTTTGTAACTGGTGGGGTAGTAAGCAGTCTTGGCAAAGGCATAGTAGCTGCATCTCTCGGTAATCTTTTAAAACAGCGTGGTTATAAAGTATCCATTCAGAAGCTTGATCCATACTTAAACGTTGATCCAGGTACTATGAATCCATATCAACATGGAGAGGTTTTTGTTACAGAAGATGGAGCCGAGACCGATCTGGATCTAGGGCATTACGAGAGATTCGTTGACACTAATCTCAGGAAGGCTAATAGTGTTACTTCTGGTCAGATTTATTCTGATGTGATTTCTAAGGAACGTCGTGGTGAGTATCTTGGTGCAACAGTACAGATGGTGCCGCATGTAACTAATGAGATTAAGGAAAAGATCAGAAAAGCTGCAAGAGAGACAGAAGCAGAGATACTTATAGTAGAAGTGGGTGGTACTGTTGGTGATATAGAGAGTTCGATTTTTATAGAAGCAATTAGGCAGTTTAAGAATGATATTCCTAAGAATGATACTTGCTACATTCACGTAACGCTTGTGCCGCATCTTAAGGCTGCTGATGAACTTAAGACTAAACCTACTCAACATAGCGTAGAGTTGCTGAGATCTAAAGGTATCCAGCCAGATGTATTAGTTTTGCGTTCGGATAAAAGTGTTCCAAAGGCACTCAGAGAGAAGCTTAGTTTGTTTACTGATGTGCCTGCAGCTAATGTTATAGAAAGTCAGGATTGCAAGAGCATTTATCAAGTGCCTTTGGTAATGCAACGAGAGGGCCTTGCATCAAGAGTCTTAGAAAAGCTTAGCTTAGTGGATAAGAACCCTGATCTAAGTACTTGGAACCAAATTGTAGAGAAGTTAGTAGAGCCTAAACAAGCCAAACTAAAAATAGGATTGGTTGGTAAATATACTAAACTATCTGATGCTTATATTTCAGTCACAGAATCTATTAAGCATGCTTGCGGTGCTGAGGATTGCGCTATAGATCTAAGACCGATATTGTCTGATGATTTAGATAGTTACGAGCGTGCTAAAGAAATGCTCTGTGATCTAGATGGCATTGTAGTTCCAGGTGGATTCGGTGATAGAGGTGTAGAAGGTAAGCTCAATGCCATTCGCTGGGCAAGAGAGAACAATAAACCTTTCTTAGGTTTATGTCTTGGTTTACAGTGTGCGGTTATAGAGTTTGCTAGAAATGTATTAGGCAGAAAGAACGCTAATAGTCTAGAGTTTGATAAACTCAGCCCAGATCCAGTGATTCATTTAATGGAAGACCAGAAAAATATTCAGAATAAAGGTGCAACTATGCGCTTAGGAGTTTATCCTTGTAAACTTAAATCTGGAACCAAGGCTTATGATCTTTATACTAACAAGATAGATGGGATCATTCAAGAACGTCACAGACATAGGTATGAGTTTAATAATGCTTATAGAGAAGAACTAGAAGCGAAGGGTTTGATTATTTCTGGCACTTCACCGGATGGTTCATTAGTAGAAATGGTAGAACTGAAAGATCATCCTTACTTCGTAGCTTGTCAGTTTCATCCAGAGTTTTTATCCAGACCTGGCAAACCACACCCGTTGTTCTTAGGTTTGGTGAAGGCGATAGTTGCATTAAAAAATCCTCAAGAATCAGCAGTATAGTTACTCATATCTGCTTGTGATTTATTGTAGTCCCAATCGCTGTATTCAAGAATACTCATAGCAAACATCATGAGGATCAATCTCCTAACACTTTGCTGGTTTATGCCACCCGCTTGAGCTTCTTTGCCACCGAAAATATTACTAACACTATCCCCCAGTTCGCTAATCTTATCTATGGTATTTTGAATATTTTGAAAGTCATTGATACCGTCATTATTGAGGTCTAACCTAGTGTCAACAAGTGCAGTTCTAAAATTTTCTTCGATGTCCGTAGTGCCATTGCTATCGGAATCATCACTGAAATGATCAGTAAGTTTGTCGCTATAAGCTTTCAATACAGTTTTGTAATTGTCTAGTAAAGTATCTTGATTGTTAACAAGTGAGCTTAGATTTTTTTGATCTTTGTCTAGTTTGTCCTGCGTTTGTTGGACGTCCTGTTGAAGCTTGTCGATATCCTTATTTAAGAAGCCTATGACATCTGTAACAGCTTGCTGCGTAACCTTAGTATCACTACTCGCAAGATCATCTTCCAGTTGCTTTAATTGTTTTGAGTTTATTTGAGTTAATGTAGGTAAAATACTATTTGCATCAATGACATTTTGATCTAAGTCGTTTGCAGGATCAGTAAGTTGAGCTAATTGATTGGTTTTAAGAGTTATTTGATTATTGGCTATTTGTATAGATTTGGTTAGTTTATTAATATCTAATTTCTTAGAGTCAATAGCAGCATTGTTATCATCGATTGCTTGATGAGCTTGGTCTACAGAGTTTTTGTAAGTTTGAACGTCACTCGTTACAAATTGTTTAATAACATTTCTGAATACCAGTCTTAAATTATTTAGAAAAGCTTGACCCGCTGTGGTTTCAGGAGCAAGAACTCCTGAGGCTATTTGATCATCAATATCTTTTAGTATAGTGGCGTTATTGCTTACCCAATTACTATCAGGGATATTTGGATTACGAAGAAGATTATTAGCTTTGTAGAGAATTTCATTACCTATTTTGGCAATTACTCCAGAGAGTACTGTAGGGGATACTTCTGGTGGAGCTATGGCGTTGTCTTCTGGTATATCACCGTTGTCATCAGGTTTAGGTAGTTCTCTTTCAGCAAAATTGGCATTAGTTTTAGCAGCTTCTTGCATTTCAGTGGTATAGAGTGCTCCATGAACGTTTTGAATGCTAAGTCCAGATTTGATAATTTCATTTAGGACGGCATCATTAATTGTGCCATCCAGGGTTTCTAGTTTTAATTCAGGATACTGATCATCGTTATATAGAGCGGTGATTTTGTTTGCAGAAATACTACCGTTGTAGTTTTTTAATTCGGTTAAAATACCTCCTTGATCATTTGTTCCTTGTAAAACAGTTAGTAAGTCTTTATTATGCTGTATCGCACTTGCATTAGCGGGTTCGTCTTGTCCCAAGCGTTTATTAGTTTCTAGGTAATATTGTATTTGAGCCTCTACTGACCTGGTGTTAAATTCTACTAACTGTTTAATTTGGTCATTGATCCCTGGTATCAAAGTAGGGTCAAGGTTGGGATCATTTTTCTTCTCTTCTAAGTATTTAATTATTGATATTGGATTATTTCTAACAAAGTCTTCAAAACTATTTTTGGATAGATCTTTGTAACCGCTGCTTAGAAGTTGTATGGCTCCAGACGCTGCTTCTTTAATTTGATCACCAGCACTTTGGAAAACTTTATTTATATTCAAACCATCACTGTTACTAGCTTTGCCGCTTAATATATCTTGTAAGGTTCTATTGTCATCGAAATATTGTGGAGTTATAGATTTCAAATGATCCATAGTCAGCTGTTTAATGGTTGCATTTTGACTAGTGCCATAATAATTATTAGCAAAATTAACAAAGTCTTGAAAAGTGCCAAACTTCTGGAGGAATTGTCCTTGTTGAGTGATCTTCGATAGTTCATCGGCACTAATATTTTTACTTTGTATAATTGCATTGATTAGTCCAGGATCAAGACTAAGAGCGCCTTTTTGGAATAAACTGCTTGTAAAATTTGCTAAAGCGCCATCTTCTGCGTCACTAGTCCAAGTGCCTACTCCAAATTTCTCTTCATATGGAGATTTGAATGTAAGGTCAAACACTTCGTCTAGACTACTGGCAATGACAGCTGGTTTACCCGCACCGAAACTAACTAGATATTTAGCAGCCACTGAGCTCGTGCTATCTTGACCATTAGCATCACTAGAGAATACACCATCTTGATCATCCATTAAGTTGAATATTTCAGAATCTAATCTATGAATATCAAGATTAAATTTGGCAATAAAAGCATCAATTATAGTATCTAATGCAGTGTCGCTAGTTAACAAAGCCGTGATTTTATCCTCGAGAGTTTTACCATCAATGAGAATTTGATCGCCATTAGCAGCGTTGAGATTAGCTTCGGCAGAGTTTAATTGACCTTCAATATCTAGTCCACCATTTGCGACATTTTTTTGAATCAGATCAAACAAAGTTCCAATATTGCTGGTAATATCACTTTCAATTCTTGTTAAATTGTCTTGGAGCTGTTGTTGGATTAAGGCGAGTCGTTGCGGTGTTGATTGAAAATAAACAATTTGGTTAGCTGCCCATGGTTGTGCATCGTAGTCTGCTTGAATATTGTGAACGCCCAAGGTTAAGTTAGAGACTTGACCATCTTCTAGAACGTCAATTTGTTTTACGCTACGTCCCTGAGTACCAGTGACCTGATTTAAAATATCTAAGAGGGCCAAAGCTTTATCGGTGATTTGACCACTGACAAAGTCTGCCCCAATTGATGGATTCGATCGTGGATCTACTGGTAGAGCCATACCAGCATTGAACCAGTCCTGGTTTAAGGGATGGTTAAAACAGGCGTTTATCCTTTAGTTTCCTATCTTTTTACCCTTATTGCTGAAATTTTGCTAATATGAGAACTGAGCCACAGATGGATGTTTCAAGAGAGAAAAAGAATCAAGTATATGTTCTAGCTTGCCCTAGAGATGATGGTACTTTAGCAGTTTTGAGTCGTAATTCTGGTACTGGAGCTGGTCCAGCTTACTGTAATAGTAAGAAGAACGCCGTTCAGCTTAAGACTAAGCTCACTAATGATCCTCGTGGTATCGCTAACCACAGAGCTATGGAGCTAATCAAAAGTCTGTATATTTATAAGATCGACGCACACATAGAACCTATTTGGGAAGAAGGTTCGTTATGGGCTTACTTGCCGCAAGAGAAGGCGAAGTGTGTTGAAGGGACGTTTTCACGCTAGAGATTTCTGAACAAATCTATCAAGTAATAATATGTTATAATACATTCCTTATGGCTTTGAAGACAAAGAGCAAAACAATCAATATTAAGAAGTTACCTACTATTGGTGTCTCTACTCTAGGTTGTCCCAAAAATTTAGTGGATACTGAAAATATGATCGGTATATTGCATGGTGCTGGTTACCCTATCACTGCTGATCATACTAAGGCTGATATCTCCCTAGTGAATACTTGTACGTTTATAGAAGGTTCTACTAATGAAAGTATAGATGTACTTACTGAGCTTGCTGATGAGGGACAGAAATTAATTATCACTGGTTGCATGGCGCAACGTTATAAGGGGGATCTTTTCGATGAGTTACCTGAAGCGCAAGCGGTAGTAGGCACAGGAAATATTCGCGACATACTTGATGTAGTGAAAGAAGTTACTCGCAATCTTAATGCTGGTAAGGATTCTAAGATAGTACGCGTTGATGAAGTGCCGATGGCAGTAGCGGATGCTAATGTACCAAGAATACGCACGCAAATTAGCCCGTCGACTTACTTAAAGATTGCTGAGGGTTGCGATCATAGATGTGCGTTCTGTATTATTCCATCTCTGCGCGGCGATATGAAATCACGCACTATAGAAGATGTGGTGAAAGAAGCTCAGGGATTGGTTTCTCAGGGTGCTAAAGAAATAGTTTTAGTTTCTCAAGACAGCACTGCTTATGGTACTGATCTTTATAAGCGAAGAGCACTTGCAGATTTACTTGCAGCTGTAGCTGATCAGTCAGGCGCTGAGTGGGTTCGTGTCATGTATGCCTATCCGACCGAGATGGATGAGGGTATGCTTGATGTTATCGCATCGCGTCCTAATATAGTGAAGTATATTGATATACCTTTACAGCATGCTTCAGCAAAGGTTCTTAAGTCTATGCGCCGTCCAGCTACTGTTAGAGATACAGTACAGTTGATTAAGAGTAAATTAGCAGAGGCTTGCATTCGTACTACTTTTATAGTTGGTTTCCCGGGTGAGACAGATGAGGATTTTCAGCAACTTTATGAGTTTATAGAAGAGTCTAGGTTTGATAGAGTTGGAGTGTTTACTTATTCTCAAGAGCAGGGTACTCCAGCAGCGGACTTTGAAGAGCAAGTGCCTGAGAAGATTAAAGAACAACGCCGAGATAAATTAATGCTCTTACAACAACAGATATCCTTGGAGAAAAACCAAGATATGCTTGGTAAAGAAATCAAAGTTTTGGTAGAAGGCATTGATGAGCTACGCGTTGTATGTCGTAGCTTCCGCGATGCTCCTGAGATAGACGGTCAAGTTTATATAGACTTAAACGAAGATGATATCAGTCCTGCTCTTGGTGAGTTTGTAACTGTAAAGATTAGTGCTTGTGATGAGTATGATCTGTTTGCTGAGCTGGTTTAACTAAATCACTAATATTTTTTGCCGCAATAATTTTGGGCCATCATTAATATCCTTGAACTTCTTGTAATTTATTTCAAGAAGTAGCCCTGTTTTGGAATCTAGATAACTTAAAGATAATTAATTAAAACCACTTGTATAATTATAAATAAAATGTTAAAGTTGTAAATAACGATAGTAGTAACCCAGTAGCCAGGCGAGTTTTCTTGCTCAGGTAGCTTTTTCTCTTGCTTGTCTATTGACAAAACCAGGGAGGTTTGATAATGGGAGTAATGGAATTGCTCAGAGCCCACGTAGGGGCTCTGAGCCATATTGGCACGGCTAAGGGGCATGATGAATGGAAGGCAGGGGAAGAGAAAAGTGGGAAGAGGCAGCATCGATATAAGCAAGTATCTTTTGCTGATGAATCAAGAAGAGAAGGGTATGCAATGGCTCTTGCAAGGGCTGGCATAGAAAGGTCGAAAGGATCTGTGTTACCAGGAATAGTAACAAGTAAGGGTAGTTTGCCTGAGGAGGTAATTACAAAGGATGGTCTCACAAAATTAGCAGCGAATGATTCAGTGATAGACATTCTTGCAATTCCTGGAAGCAAATTGCCTGTTGAGAGACTTAGCTCTGAGGGTAAAGCGACGAATCTTTTGCTTGCAGATATTCTGGATCTTGGTCAGTCACGAGGCTTCACAAGCTTTGCTGAATTTGATGTAAGTGCCATAGATGAACTAGCAAGTAAGGAGCATGATCGTTGGATGCAGTTTAATTCTTGGGTGAAGGATAATCAACCAGAGTTATTTGTTCCGTTCAAAGAGCTTACAGTTGCAGAACAGGATAAGGATAGAGATAGAGTAAGGGCAGCTATTGCTACATTTACTGATGCTCTTACTAATTTGGATAACATAGCAAGAGTAGGATTGTAATTAAATGACCAATGACCTAGGGTCAGTCTTTAAGTAAGATCTTTTGCTTTTGGCAGTCAGTGAGCTACTTCTAGCAAGGAGTAGCTTGCTTGTCTGCTTTATTCTCTTGGCTTAAAGTTTCATGTATTACAACAATAAGGAGGGTATCATTTAACTAAATCACTAATATTTTTTGCTGCAATAATCTTCGCGCCGTCATTAATATCCTTGAGTTTTCTATAGTTAGACTCTGGGATGATGATGGTCTTGTAGCCAAGCTTGGTGCATTCTCTAATGCGTGCTTCTATGTCAGTTACTGCGCGGATCTCGCCAGATAGCCCTAGCTCACCTAGAGCCACTATCTCTCGATCGTTGCTTTGTCCCATAATACTGTTATAGACTGCAAGCGCGATGGAGAGGTCTGCGGCGGTATCTTTAATCGCCATGCCGCCAACGACATTAAGATAAATATCTGACTTAGAGAGGCTAACGCCAAGCTTCTTCTCTACTATGGCTAAGATCTGGTGTAAACGGCTGATCTCTATGCCGTTTGCCACGCGACGCGGATTATTATAGTCGGAGTTCAGCGCAAGTGCCTGCATCTCTAGAAGCAGTGTGCGCTTGCCTTCGCGCGCTGCAAAGATCATGCCATCGGATTTCTCGGCAAGGAAGATCTCTGAAGGATTAGTGAGGTCGATTAAACCGTAGCTCTCCATGCGGAATATTCCTACTTCATCCGTGGAGCCAAATCTATTCTTAATGGTGCGCAAAAATCTAATATTAGAATCGCGAGTGTTCTCGAATTGCAGCACAGTATCTACCATGTGTTCAAGTATTTTAGGTCCAGCGATATCACCGTCCTTATTAATATGACCAACGATAATAATAGGTACATTAAGGCTCTTGGCTAGGCGCATAAGATTCCCGCAGCATTGACGAATCTGGCTTGGGGAGCCTGGTA
>CAYPGT010000035.1:15294-20055 GCA_964410425.1 uncultured Gammaproteobacteria bacterium | reverse complement strand
ATCTCCCTTATTAACTAATTCATAACCTTCCCTTGTTACTACTAAATCGTGGTTAGTACATTAGA
Organism: uncultured Gammaproteobacteria bacterium; assembly: GCA_964410425.1. GTDB lineage: Bacteria > Cyanobacteriota > Vampirovibrionia > LMEP-6097 > LMEP-6097 > CAYPGT01. The sequence continues at coordinate 19,990 of CAYPGT010000035.1, read as the reverse complement.
TACCAAACAGATCAATCATTCTGCTCCAAGATCGAGAACTATTAGTGCGGGAGCCAATGCTTTAGTTAATGGCCATAAAGTGCCAACTCATAGCAGTTTCGCTCAGCAATTGAATCAGATGAGACATGCTGCAGCTCAAGAGAGAACAGGTGTTGATCCTAACAAATTAGTTACAGATGAATCACAGTTGACAGATCAAATTAATCAAGCTCTTCATAACAGTAATTCCACTACTAAACAACATGCATCGTCATTAGTTGCATCTGACTTAACCAAGGATACTGAAACAGAGCTTCAACAGTTAAGAGCTTTAAGAGAGCACGAAGTAGAAAAAGAAATTAAGCATATTCGTAGTGCTGAGGAGTCTACTAAGGATGCAGAAGAGATCTCTAGTAAGTTTAATAGATCTGAAACTACTGTTGCTGATGCAGGTCAAATAAATCATAAGCAAGTAACAGAAGCTATTAGAGAAGGTAACATGGCTCAGCAAGATTCTCCTAATAATGATTCTGGTAGTAGACGTAAACAATTAGAGAATTGGGAAGATTTAGCTCCTAAGGTTGTTGAAGATCCAGTGAATAAAGCAGTGAGAATTGATATCCCTGGAATGAATGACATAGAAACTTTAATAGTAAGAATGAATCGTGGCGCTGTTGGTATTCAAGTAGTTGGTTCTAAAGATGCTATGGGCAGGCTGATGAGTGGTGAATCTGAATTGGCTAAGAAGCTTAGAGAACATAATATTGTTTTAGATAGTTTGAAAGCTTTTGATGGAGATGTTCTAAGAAATGCTGCAGCAAAAACTAAGGTCTAATAAGTTCTAGTGAAGGGGAGAGAAAAAGAAAATGAATAGAATTCAACAGTTATCAAGAAATGCAACACTAAACTCTGCAGAGTTAGTGGATACCATTTCTAGTAATATTTTTGGTTATACACACAATGGTCATAGAGCGAAGAGATGGGGTTTCTCTGATTTTATGAGCGGTGGTGAGATTCAAGATGGTGGTTATAAAATGTCTCAAGGGAAGGCTCAGCCACGTGTTGGCGAGTGGACTAAGATGATGATTAAGGGTAGAGGCTTCTTTACAGTTAAGGATCCTCGTAGTGACAAGATGATGTATACAAGGCTTGGAGACTTCCATCTAGATGGAGAGGGTAACCTAGTCTCTGTAGATGGTCTAAGAGTCCAGGGTATTCCTTTAGCTGGAGCTCCTACTCGTCTAAATAGCCCTAATCCAGCTAATCCTAGCTATATGCAGGTTAATCCTAATTTTGTTGATCCATTCAATAATCCGTATACTAATAATGCTCAGCGATTAAACCCGCCGGGACGCGAGTTGGCTGGTGCGGAAGATATTAATTTGGGTCTTGATATGGCAAGTGGTAGATACTTGGGGCATTTTGATGAAATTAAAGTTGGTCAAGATGGAGTTCTTTACGGCAAGGATGGAAATAACTTAGTGTCCTTGTATAAAGTTTCTGTGGCTGCATTCAATAATCCAGAAGGATTAACTGATATGAAAGATGGCGTCTATTTCAAACCTAATGAGCGAAGTGGTTTACCTAGCTACAATGTTGCTGGCGATATCATTGTTAATGAGGCTTTGGAAATGAGTAACGTTTGGGTAAAAGTGGAAGCCCATTATTTAACTGATGCACAGAGGTATTTTCAGGCATCAACACAGATACATAAACTAGCAGATAAAATTAGTGGTACTGCTATAGAGATGATTCAGTAAGGATTCGTGCTAGAATGAACCTCTGTGGCGAAGGTTGCTATATCTGATCGAATAAGTACCAAGCAAGACTTAACTGAGGTTAAGGAAGCTAGTGTGCTGGATTTAGAATTGGTTTTGCCATGGGATGCAATAGCTGAGAACGTTTATCAGTTAACTTTTAAGCCTTATTTTAGTAATCATGAAGTTGTTGTAAGTTTTGTAGAAGCAGAAGAAATGCGTAACTTAAACAATCTTTATCGTAATATTGATTCAGTAACAGATGTGCTTTCATTTAATTCTATTGGTAACCTTAGTACGGATCTAGAGAAGTTTGAAGATTTAACAGGTGGTTTGGAACAAGATGCTGAAGATTGTACTTTGGGAGATATTGTTGTTTGTGTTTCCAGAGCCAGAGAGCAGGCTGTAGAAAACGATCATAGTCTTAAAGAAGAGTTAGCGTTTCTCTTTGTGCATGGTTTGTTACATTTATTGGGATATGATCATGTTGTTGTTGATGAAGCGCAGCAAATGTTTAGCCTGCAGAGTAAAGTATTGAAGCATCATAATCTCCTGAGCCCAGCAGCACAATTGAATTATCAAAAAGTCTAATAAGGCAAGATAGAGGCGTGATAAAAGCTTGATCTCGCATGTATTTTGCCTTTGTTATAGAATATTAATTGGATAATGAAGGTTTATAACAATTTAACGCGCCAACTCGAGGATTTTAAGCCTATTAATTCGCCCTATGTTTATTTCTATAGTTGCGGTCCTACGGTCTATGATGTTTCACATATTGGTCATGCTAGAAGTACCATCAATTGGGATGTGCTTTATCGTTATCTACTATATAAGGACTATCAAGTTAAATGGATTAGAAACATAACTAATATAGATGACAAGATAGTTAATCGTGCTAAAGAGCGAGGTATTAGTCCTGATAAATTATCTAGGATTTATACTTATGAATTTTGGTCTGATATGGTTGCTTTGAATGTTAGTTTCCCTGATTACGAACCTAGGGCGACTGATTATTTACTAGAAATGTTTGAGTTTATTCAAGGCTTGATTGATAAAGGTTACGCCTATGAATCTAATGGAGATGTTTATTTTAGAGTGAGTAAGCATGCTCGTTATGGGCAACTTAAGGGACAAAGCTTGGAAGAGTTGCGCGATGGGGAAGCGCGAGTTAATGCTAATGAAAAGAAAGAAGACAAGTTAGATTTTGCTTTATGGAAGGCGTTCCCAGACAGCCCTGAGACCAGCTTCAAATCTCCTTGGGGTATCGGTAGACCAGGCTGGCATTTAGAGTGTAGCACTATGATCAAGTCCATTCTTGATATTAATGGAGCTGGAGATACCTTGGATATTCACGCTGGTGGTGATGATTTACTGCACCCACATCATGAGAACGAATGTGCTCAGTCAGAGTGTTTTACTGGCAAACCACTTGCTAAGTATTGGATGCATAACGGCATGGTTATGGCGAAAGATTCTAAGATGTCCAAGTCCGAAGGTAATTTTTTTACTATTAAGGATCTATTAGCTGAGTTTAAACCTAATACGGTTAGGTATTTTTGTTTGAGTACTCATTATAAAAAACAACTCCATTTTAGTCGTGAGGCTTTGGAAGCAGCTGAGACAGGCTTTGATAAACTTTGTTCTACGCTTAATGCAGAGCCTTTGTTTAGAGGCTTTGTTTTGGCTAAGCCAGATGCTAACAGAGCTCTGCGGCAGGGTTTGGATCAAGTTTTAATCTCCAAGTTTGAAGCTGCTATGGATAATGATATAAACACAGCTCAGGCTTTAGCTGCGATTTTTGAACACAAGGATTCGGTAGAGACTGTTGGGTATCTGCTGGGAGTTTTGGGCTTTGATTTGGTTAGTCATCAGTTTACTAATAATTCTCAAGATACTAAAGTTAGCGGAGCGCTTAGTTCGGTGATGGACTTGCTGTTAGACTTACGTGCGCAGGCTCGTATTAATAAGGATTTCACTACTAGTGACAAGATTCGCGATGGATTGAGTGCCGCTGGTCTTACGGTGAAAGATCATCGTGATAAGCCAAGTGAGTGGAATCTTTAATTCAGGATGCAGATTAGCAAACAATTAGAAGAAATTAGATTAGCTATAAGCTTTCTAACATTACTGCCAGTATCACCTCGTAAACTAGCTAGCCAAGAGCTTTTTGCTAGATCTATTAAATATTTTAGTTTGGTTGGAGTGATTTTTGGCTTGTTTAATATTGCTTATCTCTGTTTGGCAGCCTACTTGAGCGATAAGAGTTTAAACTTGAATCTGATACTTACTACTTTGCATCTTGATTTATTGGAGTCTTATTTTTTAGAGCAAGGCTGGGCTATACCTAGTGAGAAATTTTTGATTCATATGGATCTACTCTCGCAGCCTTGGCTTATAGCTTTAGGTCTTGTTCTGATTAGATTATTTCTTAGCGGAGCTTTACATCTAGATGGCTTGATGGATAGCTTTGATGGCATAGCTTGTGGCAAGCAGAAGCGTGAAGAAATATTAACTGTCATGAAAGACAGTAGAGTAGGGGCTTTTGGCTCGATGGCAGGGACTGTTTCTATCTTGGTGCAGTTGGTGACATTAGCTAATATTAATTACCATGAAAATTTTCAGCTTATTGTTTTTCTTTTATTCTTGGCACCAGCTATCTCACGATTAATTATGGTGTTGGTAATTGAATTTCAAGTAGATTCCCTAGATGATAAGAGTTCACTTGCCATGTTTAAGAAGTATCAGCATCCCTGGCTCGATATTATTCTTAATATTGCTTGGGTGAAAATTGCTGCTTGGATTTTTATTATCCTAGTGCCATTAGCGTTTAATAAGCTTATACTCTGTGACTTAATTGTTATCCCTTGGATAATAATTTCTTGGATAACTTACGCTTGGCTGAAATACAAACTTAAAGGACACAATGGAGATAGCATGGGTGCTGGGTTGGAGATTAGCGA
>CAYPGT010000035.1:11453-15194 GCA_964410425.1 uncultured Gammaproteobacteria bacterium | reverse complement strand
TTATGACAGACACAGCAGCTAAATCCAAATTCAAACTATCTAAGAGACTTGATCTTATACCTCCTTATCTTTTTGCCAAGTTAGATCAAAAGAAAGCCGAAGCTAAAGCTCGTGGAGTAGATGTGATTAATATGGGTATCGGTGATCCCGATAAAGCTACTATGCAGCCTGTGATAGATGAGATGCATGTGGCTATTGACGATGCTTCTACACATGATTACCCTCCTTATACTGGGACTCTTGAGTTTCGTAAGGCATGTTGTAAGTGGGTTGCTGAAAGATTTAAGGTGAAGGAATTTGATCCAGTCACCGAGTGTCTTTCAACGGTAGGCTCTAAAGAATCTATCCATAATATTTTTCTTGCAGTCGTTGATCCAGGTGATTATAGTTTAATCCCTGACCCTGGTTATCCTGTTTATAATACTGGGACTATTTTTGCTGGTGGTATTCCGCATAAGATGCCGTTGCTAGCAGAGCATAATTTTTTACCTGACTTAGATGCTATTCCTGTGGATATCAGAAATAAAGCTAAGATCATGTTTCTTAATTATCCTAACAATCCTACTAGTGCTACTGCACCAGTGGAGTTTTTCCAAGAGGCGGTAGACTTCTGTACCAAGTATGGGATTCTACTTGCGCATGATATGGCTTACTCGGAGATTTACTTCGAGGGTTATACTTCACCATCTATTTTTAATGCTAAAGGTGCAGAGGAGATTGCAATTGAGTTTCACTCCTTCTCTAAAAGTTATAATATGACAGGTTGGCGCTTAGGTTGGGTCTTAGGTAATAAAGATGCAATACAAGCTTTATCGCAAGTGAAGACTAATGTAGATTCTGGTGTCTTCAAAGCTATTCAGAAAGCTGGGATTAGAGGTTTGCAGATTCCGCAATCAGAGATTACTAAGCGTAATGATGATGTTTATAATCCTCGTCGTCAGGCTATTATAGATGGTTTGAGATCACTGGGTTGGGATATTAATGCACCGCGTTCTACCATGTTTGTTTGGGCTCCAATCCCACGTAGTGAGAGTTCAGCAGCGGCTTTCTGTGAAAAACTTTTAGATGATTGCGGTATAGTCGTGTCTCCAGGTAATGCCTTCGGAGCTGCTGGTGAAGGATTTTTCCGCATCGCTATGACCTCTGAAGTGCCACGTATCCAAGAAGCATTTAAGCGTTTGGCTGATAAGGGCATTAAGTTTTAGAATGTATGTTTTCTTAAGGAACATATTAGACCCTAGAGTAAGTCTATATACATAAGCCTAATGCTTAATTGCTGTAGATATTTCATTGTCCTCGTATTTTTGCTTAGTTGCAGCTTGGTTCAGGCCAAGGTCAAGTCAAATATTCCAAGTGTCTTAGTTGAAAAATCCACTCTTAAGCTTCGCGGTTTAAACTTAAACAGCAAAAAAAATCCTTTCCACGCTAATCTAGCTTATAGTGTCGATAACGAGATCACTAAAGTAGATTTGCCAGTTACAGTTAGTAAGGATGGCACCAAAGCCACTATTGGAGCGCCTTCTCTTTCTGGTGATCTGAAAATGACCTTGCAAATTAGTGGTGGTGATATACCTGCCACTAGTCCTCAAAATTATACAATCCTTATTCTCAACGAACCGAGTTTGGCTGGTCTGGGTACTCTTGATAATGGAGACCTAACTATTCCTGAAATCCCTGAAAGTGTAACTAGTACTCTGGGTATCCCGGGACCCACTGGTCCAGCAGGCCCGCAAGGAGAGAAAGGTTTAACTGGGCTTACTGGTTTAACTGGAGCGCAGGGAGCTCAAGGAGTGCAGGGTCCTCAGGGTCCGACTGGACCACAGGGTCCAGCACCAAGTAGTTTTGATGGAGCGAATATTACTGGTACTGTAGCTAATGCTAACCACGCAACTACGGCAGATTCTGCAACTACAGCCACTAGTGCTAACACTGCCACTAGTCTTAGTAACGCAAGTAAAAACTTGGCTCTTGCAGGCAGTGCTGGCACGCTCACATTAAATATACCAAGCGGTGGAAATACTCTCAGTGTGCCGAGTACGGGCACTTCTCTACTTACTAATACTAGTATGCTACCTATAGCAAGTGGAGGCACTGTAGATATGGATAGCATTAATACCTTTAGTGCAGCTAATATTAACTTCGTAGTGCTAACTGACAGTAACACTAATTTTGCTGGAGTTGCTGATCTCAATACTATTACTGGTGGCGTGCTAGGTCAAAAATTAACTATAGTTTTTAATGGCACAGTCAGACTAGTGGATAATAATTCAGGAACTGCTAACACAATGAATATAGTTTCTACTACTTTCTTCACTGCGGATAACACTGTAGAACTGATTTACAACGGAACCTACTGGGTTGAATTAGGTAGGTCGCAGAACTAAATGCTATAATAGCTTCCCATGGGACTTACATACGCGAATATAACTTTATCTAATCCTGTCGATGAGTCACTGAAACCCATTATAGTCAAAGCATTGGTTGATACTGGAGCTTTATATCTTTGTTTACCAGAGCATGTAGTTCGTCAACTAGGATTAAAACAGTATGAAGTGAGAGAAGTGACTCTTGCTGATGGTAAATCTCAAACCTGTCCTTATGTTGGACCTGTTGAGATTCGTTTTGAGAACAGAATGTCTTTTGTTGGGGCTTTGATGCTTGGTGATGAGGTATTGCTAGGAGCTATTCCTATGGAAGATCTCGACGTGGTAATCAATCCTCTATTACAAACATTAACTGTTAACCCAGCTAATCCCAATATGGCTTGCGGCAAAGTCAAATAAGTGAAAAATTCTTCTTCACTTCTTCTATAACTCTGTTCTCTACCAGTAGCTTAGCGTGTTTGCAGGCATTCTTTATAGCCTCAGCGTTGGAGCTGCCGTGTGAAATTATAGACACACCATTGACGCCGCCTAGTAAAGCACCACCGAAAGAGTTAGGATGAAAATGATCTTTGATTTTATCGAAAGCGCCGCTGCTCTTCAGTAATAGTCCACCAAGCAATCCTATGGGTCCAGATTTCTTAACTTGTTGCTGAACAGCTGCAGCCATAGCCTTAAGTCCACCCTCAAGGGCTTTAAGATGTATATTACCAGTGAAACCATCACAGATAGCGATCTCGCAGATATCATCGATAATAGTTTTACCTTCGACATTGCCAATAAAATTAATTCTAGGTTCTGCTTTGAGTAGGTCATAGGCTTGTTTGTAGCGCTCTGTGCCCTTGCCTTCTTCTTCGCCTACATTGAGTAAACCCACTCTAGGATTGTTTTGTTTGAATAAAATTTTAGCGAGTATGGTGCCGATGATAGCTGATTGCACCATTTGCTCAGGAGTAGTCTCTATATTAGATCCACCATCTATAAGAAACATCTTAGATTTAATAGTTGGGATTACGGTACAGATACAAGGTCTCTCGAACCCGTCTATGCGACCAAGTCCGAACAATGAAGCAGCTGTGGCGGCTCCAGTGTGCCCTGCTGCTACTACGGCATCAGCCTTGCCTTCTGCGACGAGTCTATTGGCGATTACTACGCTAGAGTTTTTAGCACGACGAACAGCTTTGGCTGGGTTCTTCTCGTCCATAGGTATATCCTCTGGAGCATCAATAACTTCTATATTTAAATTTCCACAGCAGCCACCTTCGGCATGCAAGATTTCCTGGATCTGTTTTTCTTTGCCTGTAAGAATAATTTTGACACCAAGTTCACGAGCTGCAAGTATTGCTCCCTTAACTATTTC
>CAYPGT010000035.1:0-11353 GCA_964410425.1 uncultured Gammaproteobacteria bacterium | reverse complement strand
GGTCATGTTGGATTTATGACTTTAAGTGCAGAATGGTTTAAGCAAGGCTATTACATACCTAGAATTAGAATGAATTTTCAACATGAGCGATATGTTTTAGAGTTCTTGAATTAATCTAGCTCGTCCACCGGCTCATCTTCATCTGGTAGTTCTAATTCTTCTTTAGCACCTACTAGTGATAACTGTTCAGAACCATCTCCACCTGCATTAGCAGCGTTCTCAGCTGCAATAACACTTTCATCTTCATCAGGATCGATGATTGGATTAATAGACATTACTTCGTCATTATCATCTAGTTTGATAATACGTGAGCCTGTAGCCATGCGGCTTTGGAAGCTTATATCTCCAGTCTTCTGTCTTACTACTACACCGTTAGCAGTAGCGATAATGAACTCATCATCAGGGCTCACCACGCGAATAGTTGCAAGTTTAGATTTAGGAGTTTTGAATTTGGTTCCAATCAGACCTAGTCCACCCCTGCCTTGTACTCTGAACTCGCCTATCTTAATGCGCTTGCCGAAGCCATCGTTAGTAATAACCAGTAGATTGACATCTTCGTTATTAGATTCAACTACGTCATAGCCGACAAGTTCATCACTTTCTCTAAGACTAATAGCTTTCACACCTTTAGCTACACGTCCCATAGGACGCACTTCATCTTCGCTATAGCGAATCACCATACCGTCTCTAGTGCCGAGTATAAAGGTCTTCGTACCATCGGAGATCCTAACCCAAGCGAGCTTATCACCCTTATCTAATCCGATAGCAATGATTCCAGACTTGCGCACTGACTCAAACTCAGAGAGCGAAGTCTTCTTAATAGTACCGTGCTTCGTAAGCATGCTTAAATAAGTACCTTCATCAAACTCACGCACTGGAATTACAGCAGTAATCGTATCGTCCTGTCTGATATTAATAAAGTTCACCAAAGCCTGTCCCTTAGCCTGTCTTGAGCCTTCAGGTAGATCATAAACCTTGGTTGAGTATACTTGTCCCTTATCAGTGAAGAACAGTAAAGTATCATGCATAGAGCTTACAAAGAAGTGTAATAAATCGTCTTCTTCGCGAGTCTTGATACCGCCCTTACCCTTAGTGGCACGTCGTTGACGTTCAAAGGTTATCAATGGAATACGTTTAACGTAGCCCTGAGCTGTTATAAACACTGCCATCTTCTCGTCGGCAATGAGATCTTCCATGGACATCTCGCCAGAGCCTTTCATAGATATCTTGGACTTGCGCTCATCACCATACTTCTCAATTATTTCTTGAGACTGTTTCTTGATTTCATCGAGCATTAATTTACGACTAGCAAGCAGGCGCTGTAAGAATTTGATAGTCTTCTCTAAGTCTTTAAGTTCTTTCTCAAGCTTCTCTTGCTCTAATCCAGTTAAGCGTCTTAATTGCATCTCAAGAATAGCACCAGCTTGTTTTTCGGAAAGCTTAAACTTAGTCATCAAGCCATCACGAGCTTCCTCAGTATTCTTGGAAGCCTTGATTAATTTGATAATTTTATCGATATCACCAATCGCTATCAGTAAGCCTTCTACTATATGATGACGCGCTTCAGCTTTATCTAAGTCAAACTGTGCTTTGCGTGTAATAACTTCAACTCTGAATTCAACGAACTCTTTTAGGATAGTCATCAAGCTTAACTGCCTTGGCTTATTGTTTACCAATGCCACCATGTTAGTAGAGAAGTTTTGCTGTAATGGAGTATATTTCAGCATATTGTTCAAGACCACTTGAGGATTAGCATCACGCTTAAGTTTAATAACTATTCTGGTGCCATCACGACCAGATTCATCGTTAGCGTCAGAGATACCAGTGAGTTTTTCCATTTTCACTAATTCGGCAACTTTAGTAATAAAATTCTCAGCTCCAACTAGATAAGGTAGTTCTGTGATAACAATTGCTGACTGCGAGGATGATTTACCCTTAGAAATCTCTTCTATCGTGAAAGTACCTTTTTGGGTAATGGTGCCTCTGCCTGTAGTAAAAGCATCAACGATACCTTGAGTGCCGACTATCGTACAGCCAGATGGGAAATCTGGACCCTTGATAATTTTATTGAGTTGCTTAAACTCAATATCTGGATTGTCGATAAGAGCGATCACCCCTTGCATTACTTCAGTAAGGTTATGCGGAGGAATATTAGTTGCCATACCTACGGCAATACCTGTAGAACCATTGACCAGAAGAATAGGAATCTTAGATGGCAACACCTTAGGCTCCTTCAGTGATCCATCGAAGTTATCTACGAAATCAACGGTGTTAGATTCTATGTCAGTAATAATATCTACAGATAGTTTTTCTAATTTGGCTTCGGTATACCTCATGGCTGCTGGACCGTCATCTAATGAGCCAAAGTTACCGTGACCATCAATAAGGGCGTAGCGTGAACTAAACGGCTGTGCTAAGCGCACCAAGCTATCGTAAACAGCGGTATCACCATGGGGGTGGTATTTACCGAGCACTTCACCAACGATACGAGCGCATTTTTTAAAAGGTTTGTCTGGGTACATGCCCATATCGTGCATAGCGTAGAGAATACGACGATGCACTGGTTTAAGACCATCACGAACATCAGGAAGGGCACGGCTGACTATTACAGACATGGCGTAATCAATGAAGCTCTGCTTCATTTCATCTCTGATTGTGATTTCTGTGATCTTCCCGCCCTGTCTAAATAAATCTTTCATAATAGCGCTACAGCTCTATTTTACTACATAATGCCTAAGAAAATAAAAAGCCCTCCATTATGGAGGGCTTTTATTGAAAGTATTAAGCATTCAATGACAAGCATTGAGTGAATTTACTTTTTCTTAGCAGTTTTAACTTCATCTTTGAACTGTTTACCAGCTGAGAAAGCAGGAACGCTTGACGCAGGGATTTTGATCTCTTCACCTGTTCTAGGATTACGACCAGTTCTGCCTTTACGATCTCTCTTCTGGAATGTACCAAAACCAGTTAAAGTCAGTTTTTCACCTCTGGCTACTTGTGCTTTGATTTCATCAAGCAACGCTGTTACTATTTGTTCGACTTGCTTTTGAGTTAAGTCTGTATCTTCTGCAATTTTTGCAATCAATTCACCTTTATTCATTTAGATTAAATCTCCTTTCCAATGACCTTGTATTTAAGCCTCGATAAGCCTACATATAACGAAGTTACAACACTTTTACCTGTTTTTGCAAGGCGTGATACGGACTTTTTACAAAAAATAAGCTAAAAATGCTATTATTATATGTATTACGAATGAGTGATTTGACCCAAAACACAAATATTAACCCATTATTGGCTAACGTCTTAGCTGCCCAAGCGGTTCGTCGTGATACCGGTAACACTGTTATGAGCCTGGCTAGTTCGCAGCGTGGCTACGCTGACGCTAGGGCGGATTCGCTTCCAGGCTCTCTCAAAGCAAACGAGCTGAATAGTTTAGTTAAATCCTTAGCTGCCAAAATGATGATATCAGAGTACGTTGCATATCGAATTCTTGGAAATCTTATGGCAACAGGTCAATCTTTAAGTTTCAGTGAGATGCAAAGTTTTCTTCAACAATATCTTCAAGATGGCGCTCCTGTGATCAATCAAGAAACTCTTGAGCAATTAAGAGGACCTGAAGTTCAATCTAAGTCCGATAAAGAGCTAGATGCATTATTCAAGCCAGTCGTAAGAGAGATGAAGGATAGGTTGGTAGAAACTCGTGAGCAGAATATTCGTAACACGGCACAAGTTTTTAGTCGCCAGGATGAATTCGTACCTGCTAATCCACAAGTCCCTGTAACTCAGTTGGTGAACAGTCCTAAGGAGTTTGCTTCTTGGTTAGTTAATAATAAGGCCGCTTTCGTTATGCTCAAAGCCAATCCAGAACTTACATACTTGTTAATGGCATTAGCAAATCCGAACGTACAAAAATCACCTATATTACTTTCTGAGATTGCCAAGATGATAACGCAGCTTATTAAGATGAAGCGAGGTAAATCACAAGTTGAAGTTGTGGATGATGTTGTTAAGGAAGCAATGGATAAAGCTATTACTCAAGAGATGGCTGAGCATGAAGCTGGCATAGTTAATACTTTGAAGAATGTATTTGAATCGATGAAACCTGCTTCAGTACGAGATTTCATGTTAGAAGCTGAGCGTTTTGCAGAGGAAGAGATAGCTAATTGGTGGTCATTGACCCTTAAGAAAGAGAAGCAAATTGGTAAACAATTACAAGCGAACTTAACCAAGTTTAAGCGTAATAAGTCTGGAAGAAGTGAATAAGCATGTCAGACGAACGCAATGCAGTAGTGAATTATATCTCCGAGCGTTTTGCGCGTGAAGATACCGTGCTCAAGCAGATTCTAGATGCACAACGTGCTGGTGGTGGACCGATGATGAATATTGGTCCAGACCAAGGAAAGCTTCTCGCTCTCTTAGTTAAGCTAATGCGCCCGCAGAATGTTCTAGAAGTAGGTAGTTACTATGGTTATAGCGCAGTCTGGATAGCGCGTGCACTTCGGGGCGGCGTCATTGCGAGGAGCGAAGCGACGAAGCAATCCATTCCTGCGCTTCACTGTATTGAAGTCTCCGAACCCCAATGCAAGATTCTGCACGAGCATATGAAACTTGCGGAAGTTGATGATCTAGTGAAAATTTATCAAGGCTCTGGAATTGATGTGATGAATAAATTTATTGATGAAGGTCGTCAGTTTGAGATGGTGTTTATAGATGCTGATAAGGCTAATTATTCTAACTATCTAGATCTCTCTGCTAAATTAATTCCTAGTGGCGGATTGCTGCTCGTAGATAATTGTCTCTGGAATGGTCAAGTAATAGACTCTAGTTTTAATGATAATCAAACCCAAGCTATAAGAGATTTTAACGATAAGCTTGCTAAGTCTAAGGACTTTGAATCAGTGATTTTAACGGTGCAGGACGGGCTGGCGCTGGCGGTGAAGAAATAATAATTACTAAGACTCTCTCTTAGGCTGCTAAACGCTTAGCTGCAAGCTCTTGATCAATTAACTTTATCCGCTCCTTAGCCAAATTGGTTAGAATCGGAGCATTCTTGCCTAATGTCACAGAATCCACAAAGCCAGAGTGATTGAGTGGTGGATCAGGATTGTAATACAGATGAACAGCTTCCGGCTGATTAGTTTTCTTGTCAACATATATGACTATTGCGCCACTTGAATCTCTATCCGGGCCAGATCCTCTAAGACTATAAGTAATCATTGGTTTGCCAAAATTCAGGCTGTCAGAACCTTGACTTGCAACTAAAGAGCTAGAATTAGGATCAGCAAGAATACTACTGATTGAACTATACACATGATCAGTGACTCGCTGTCCATTCGCTTCCGCTTTTAATGCCTCTATGTTGCCAGAATCAAGTCTCACATGTGATGGTATCGCTTCAACGACAGCATGCAGCAAAGTTTTTAACTGGGTTAATTGCTGCTGATCTGTATCTATCTTGTGATCTTCCAAAAAACGCCTAGTGTCAAATCTAACAGTGTCAGAACGAGGAATATTCGTTGCTAGAGAAGCTTTACTTAAAATACTACTAACTAAGTTTGGGAATGACATGTACACAATAATATCATATTGTTATGTGTGATAGGAATTTAGATCGCTATATTTATATAGATCTGATGCAAAAGGTTGACAATGTGTGCCTTTTGTCATAAAATGTGGTATATATGGATTATGAGTTTGATTTTGATCCGGTTAAAAATAGAGAGCTCAAAAAGACAAGGGGTATTAGTTTTGAGGAAGTAATTTTTGTTATTCTTCAAGATCAATATCTTGATATTCTTGAGCATCCCAACAAAACCAAATACTCTAATCAAAAAATCTTTGTGATCGATATTGATGATTACATTTATTTAGTACCATTCGTGATTAATGAAAAGAGGATTTTTTTAAAAACAATTTTTCCGAGTAGAAAAGCCACCAGAAAATATTTAGAAAGAGGAGACCAAGATGAATAAGAAAATTATTAAACTAGATAAAGAAGAGCAGGAGATTGAAGATTCATTTAACGAATGGAAATCATCCCAGAACCTTAAGAAGGAAGTTTCTATAGTCAAAAAAGCTGCGAAAAACTATTTCAATAAAGACAATAGAATTAATATTCGTATCGCTGGTGCTGATCTAAATATTCTTAAGCGCATAGCTGCACAAGAAGGCATACCATATCAAACTTTTATTTCAAGTGTTCTTCATAAGTATGCTAGTGGTAGATTGACAGGTTCTTAAAAAATCAATCTTCATTCGGCTGTAAGCCACGCCACTAGTGACCCTACAGGCTGTTTCATTTCCTTGTAACCGTGCTCTTGAGCTAGTTGTGTGTTAGCAGCACCGATCATAGCGGTATGAGGACGAGAGTCATAGACATCACGTTCGCTTCTGTGACTGGAATTGTATTGGTATTGTTTTAGGTAAAATTTACAAGCTTGGACGCTAGAGTCATCAATAGTGGAGAGCCCAAAAGCTCTACAAGCAAGGGGTCTTAGAGAGTGGATTTCACAGGCGTCATTCTCGCTGAGAAACGGACAGGTGAATTGCATACTATGAGGATTAAGTTTCTCTTTGCTGTTGCCTGTTGTTTGATCGATAATTCTAAGCGGCTCACCATAAAGCTCTATATGTTTGTCCTGGATTGCTTTAGCACGTTTGGTGAACTTCGCTAATTCTGCTTTATTAAGATTATTCTTGATATGCAAGAACTCGGTTAGTGATACTACAGGGAAGTCTTTCTTGCAGCAGTCTGTACATTGATAATAAAAGCAAGTATCTGTGTAAACTCCGGATCTAGTGAGTACTTCTTCTTGAATCTCGCTTACTTCTTTATATATCTCTGAGAGATGCTCTAGTACTTGCTTTGCTGGATAAGATTGGACTGGACTAATCTTGTTTAATGGATAATTAGTGCCGCTACTAGGCGTGAAACTTTCTCTGTATTTAACCATCTGCTCTTCGGCTTTATTATCATCTCCTTGGCGTCTGTAATATAAAGCCAGTAGTCTGTATTGTTGTGCTCTTAGATTGTCGTCGACTAGACTGATGAAGTTATTGTCATTGGAGAGCTCTGTATAAACCTGCTCTATGAGTGGATCCTGATGCTCCCTCAGGATGACGTCTGACCAATAGATGACAATAGTTGGCATCAAATCCTTATACTGATAAAAATTTATTTCTTGAAACTTAAAAATAGAAACTATGTTCTTGTAAAGCTCTGTAAGTTGATAAGCTAATTCATCTACTATGCGTGGATTGGGTTCTCTGACTGAGATATGATATGGTTGTAGATTTTGTTTTAATACTATTAGATTTAACAGGAATAATGCTTTATGCTTGGCAGTATCAAGTAAGTGAGGATGCTCCTGTAAATAATTATTGAGTTGAGCATTGGCTCCAGTAAGCAGAAGATGGAGAAATTTAATGTAATTCTTGTCGCTTAAAGCTTCTCTGTTAATTTCATCATAGCCAGATCCGTTACTACCCAGCATTTCAAGAGATTGAACTTTACTAGTCCTAGCCACCTTTATGAGTATCCTTGATTATGCTTTCAGCTTTGAGCTTAGGGCTCTCAGCTTCTTGAATTCCTACTAGAGTTCCAACACTAATGGTTCCCATATTATATGCAAGCTTTGCTTGAGTTAAGTTGTAATCTGCCGTACTGTTAATAAGGTTAATCTCTGCTGCAGTCAAGTCAGCTTCTCTTTGTATCAGATTGGTAAAGATCTCGATGCCATTCTCGTATCTAAGCTTAGCCAGTCTTAATGCTTCAGCTGAAGCATCGTATTCTTTCTCTGCTACTTTAACTTTAGACTTAGTTTTTTGGAAATCTAAGTAGGACATTCTTAGGGCTGTTTCTATTCTTAATAGCTCGCGCTGATATTCAAGCTTGGCTCTATTAGCTCGTGCTTTAGCCTGCATAGTGTTTGCGACAGCGGTTAGTCCTAAGCCATCTCCAATATTGTAATTGGCTTCTAGTCCAAGTGTAGTTAAACCAAATAAATTATCAAACTGTTGTCCGGACCCACCAAAGTTGGCATAAATATCCACCTTAGGTAAATAATCACCAGCCTTAGAGAAACCTTCTTTATAAGCACCTTTGCGAGCTTCTAATGCAGCTTTGATATCAGGATTATTCTTGAGAGATTGTTCAAGGAAATTTTGAACAGTTAAATTGTCGTCGATCATATCAAGCTTAGCTACATGTTCTTTATCTACGGCAAACCCACTTTCTAAGGGGCTATTCAAATGATTGGCAAGGTTAAATCCAGTGGCTCTAAACTGTGCTTCAGCTTCGATAAGATCTTGCTCGGTTCTGGCTAACCTAGCTTCTGCCTGTATTAGATCAAACTTAGTCCCAGTACCAGCTTCATAGAACTGCTTGGCAAGGTTTCTATTAAACTGAGCACTTTCGAGAGACTTTGTGCGTGATACCAGAGTTGCTTGAGCTTTCACTAATTGGTAATAGAAATCTACAGAGTCATAGAGAACCTTGTTGTATTGAGATTTCTCTTTACTTTCAGTTGCATTTTTATAAAATTTCTCCGCCCAGGCTAAGAATGTGGTTGAACCTCCATCGAATACTCTGTAAGTGAATCTTAATGCGGCATTGGAAGTCCTTTGATCAATAGGGCTTTGTAAAGTGTTTGTCAGATAGAATGTACCATTCCTTTGTATTGTACTTGCGCTCATGCGCATGTCAGGAAGTGCATCAGAGATCCTTCCCCAAAATTTCCATTGAGCTTCTTTGGTGTTAGCTTTAGCGATCTGTAGATTAATGTTATTCTCAATGGCTTTGGCAAGGATTTCTTTTAAATCTAATTCTACTGGTTCATCATTTGAGACAGAGAGTTGAATTTTTTTTCTGAAGGCAAGAAACTCTTCTTCATAATCTTGGGTTTGGACTTGTTGTGAACCTTGAACCTGATCTTGAGCTTTAACAATACTAGGCACTAGGGCCATACAAACAACGGCCACCAGTAAAGCATGCTGGGAAATTTTAATTTTTTTCATCAAGTCGGGTTTTGCCCTTGTATACTAAGACTGTATGGACGAGTTAAAGGTTTCTAACATAAAGTGAAAGCCCAATAGGGGCTGGATAGAGGCTCAATAGAGGCTAGAATATTCCCATGGTGCGAAGCAAAAAACGAATAATTTTCATGGGCACGCCAGAGTTTGCGGTACCGAGCTTGCAGGCTTTGTTGAATGCTCCTGACATAGAGGTCCTGGCTGTAATAACTCAGCCAGATAAAGCCGTAGGGCGTAAACAAATTATCACTCCCCCTCCAGTGAAGCGACTTGCACAGCAGTATGGTATCAAGGTATATCAGCCAGAGCGCATTTCACAGGACGAAGAATTAGTTAAGAACTTAATCAATCTTCAACCCGACTTCTTTATTACAGTTGCTTATGGTCAGATTCTTAAGCAGAATATTTTAGACATAGCTCCGGTCGTTAATTTACATGGAAGTTTGCTACCTGAGTTTCGTGGTCCAGCTCCAATTAACTGGATGATAATTAATGGTGATAAGGTAGTGGGTTTGACTACTATGCTTGCTGAGATTGGAGTGGATACCGGTGATATATTGCTTGAGTTTCAAACCAATCTAGGTGCAAATGAAAACGCAGAAGAACTTAGTCTGAGACTAGCAGAACATGGTGCTGAACTATTGTTGAAGACCCTGCGAGAGTTTGATTCAATTACCAGAGAACAACAATCTACAGTAACGAGTTCTAGACAGCTAGCACCGTTTATGGACAAGAACTTAGGCAGAATAGTTTTCTCCGATAAAGAGTTAATTCTCGGTTCAGCTAATCCTAAGCAGAGTGAGTTTAAGCTTACTCTAAAAAATTCTGCTGAAAACATTCATAACTTGGTGCGTGGTACTTATCCCTGGCCAGGTGCGTCTTTCATGGATGCTGATCTCCATGTAATAGTATTAGAGACCAGGGTCGCAGATGCAGATAGTATGAATGCTAATCTAGGAACGATTTCTAGTATCGATAAATCTAAAGGATCTTTTACTGTGCAATGTCAGCAAGGCTTATTAGAAATACTTAGAGTTAAGCCTCAAGGCAAGAATGAAATGAAAGCCCTTGATTGGCTTAATGGTAAGAGATTAACTATCGGGGATAAAATTTAGTGTTTAAGCTTTTGAATGACCATTTGGTCTCATCAACATTGATCTAGCATCGTTTCTTCTCATTTCTGCAAGATCATTACGATGCATGGCTGCTGCTGTAGCGTTAACGTTGGCTTGGTGCGCAAGGGGTAATCTATCTACTGTTGATCCTAAGCCCCCAGCATTGCGACTTCTGAACGAGTCCATAGCTGGGTTGTTATGAGCTTGCACTCTATCAATAGCAACATCACCATGTCTAGCACGGCTTTCAGCTAATTGGGCCAAACCTGCTGCGAAATTGACAAATGTTGTTGGACTGATCATATTATTTATTTCCTAGACCTGAAATATAAAGTAAATATTAACAAACAGGGCTGGTAAAAGCAATATGTATTAACTGTTGAGCGCTTAAATTCTTTGACTTTGATTGAGTATCTCTGATAATATCATTCAAATAAAGGTAATTTATGAATTTACGAAGTTTTACAGATATGGGATTTGCAACAAGTGCAGGACAAGGGTGGCAAGGTCGTTCCTCTGGATCATCTGGGGATGAAGCGCCTCTTGCGAATATTACCGTCAGAATTCAAGCCTTTGATAATAAACCTGGTTATCAAGAGAGAGTTAGTAATGCTTGCAGTGAAGCAGTCAAAGCCTTAGCTGGTAAAAGAGTGAAGATATCAAATGGTACACAAAATGTAACCGCTGCGAATTTAGATTCGATAGAAATAGAGCAGGTCGGCAGATCAAGACAATATCAGTTAGTCGTTTATAACAGGAATCCTAAAGGTGGGAAACCGGTGAAAGCAGGTTCACCAATCCCTATAACTTCAAAATTGACTTTTGCTGAGGATAGAAACATTGCTACTGCTAAACCTTCGAAAGGTGATACTGGAAGAACTTTAGCGATCCCAGAATCGAAACTGAAACTAGATTCAATTACTCGTAACTCAGATGGCTTTACTATTGATGTAAGCAAGACTAATGCCAGCACTGTATTAAATGAGTTGTCGGGGTATCTAGGGCAAGCTTTAATAATAAGGACTGTGATTCCAAAAGGTCCTTATACTCCAGCTTCAGAGAAACAAACTCTTATTGGTAAGTTAGGATTACCTGAGGCTGTAATCAGTGAATCTAATCTCACGCTACGTGACGAGTCAGTAAGACCTAGCGAAGTACAGGGACTTGATTTAGGGCTTGTTGGTGCGACAATAACAATTCAAAAAACT
>CAYPGT010000034.1:0-20359 GCA_964410425.1 uncultured Gammaproteobacteria bacterium | reverse complement strand
AGTGGCGGACGGAGAGAGATTCGAACTCTCGGTATCTCTTTTTGGATGCTGGGGAAATAAGCGATTCTGTGGCTGGAACGTGCCCGTTTGTGCAGAGACTTGAAGAGCAGTGCCATTACTTGAGTAGATTTTAATTTTATGGGCTAAGGTTTAAACGTGTTACATTCTTGCCCTTAGAGTAGCTATCTCAAGTTAGTGGCAAGTCTCAAAATCGTTGACTTTCAAGCTCAAAAGTCAACAAAAATATCAATTCCGTTGACTTTGTACTTTATTTCAGGAAAACTCTCTAAATTAGTGGTATAATGAAATAGCATACCATCGCAAAATACGAGATGAAACCTAAAGGCATACGCATGACTCCTCTTGAGACCAAAGTTTTAGCTTGGTCTCAACTGAGCAAGCAAAGAATTATTCGTACTGGAGAGTTAATCACAACACTTGGTATAAATCCACAGCAAGAAGAGAAACTTCTAATCAAAATGAATAAAAGCGGCATTATCATCCGTTTAAATAAAGGAGTATATTTATTGCCAGGTACGATCCCAACAGCTCCCTGGTCGGCTTCAGAATATTTTTTACTATCTATATTAATGGAAGAAGTAGATGCGAAGTATCAAGTGACTGGGCTTGCTGCATTTAGGTTTCATAAATTAAGCACCCAAATCCCTAATCAAATTACAGTATATAACACTAAAATATCTGGTCTTAGAAAAATCGGGATCGTCACTTTCAATTTCATCAAAGTAAGCAGTGATCGCATTGGAGCTTATAGAGAAATAGAAGTTAAAGATTTTTCTAGTACTCGGATTATCAATATAGGCTCATTAGCGAGAACCATTGTAGATGCAGTCTATGACTACAAGCGTTTTGCTACTTTGCCAGATGCTTATGATTGGATTAGGGATAAAGCAAGTGATGAAAAGTTCTTAAAAGAACTTGTAGAAACAACTATTAGGTTCTCTAATGTTACAACTTGCAGAAGAATAGGCTATTTCTTGGAATCAATAGAAGTCAATCCTAAGCTTATAAATAAAATCTACAAAACCCTTGAAGAAACTAGTGCTTTCATTCCAATACTACCGGAGTTGGTGAACCAAGGTAAAATTAACAGAAAATGGGGAGTAAAAATCAATGGCACTATCTAAAGAATTACTGTTCATTAATACTAAAAGCAATATTCTCAGACTCTTCTCATCATCTAATATTCAAGGGAGGTACTCTGTTAAACAAAGTACATGTTGGCTTTTATAGATTGAGCGAAGATTTAGATTTCTCAGTTTCTATCCCAGAAGGGACAAGTCGTAAAACCAAAAGCTCACTAATGGAATCGATCAAAACAATACTAAATGATCTTGTAAGTGATGTAGATGAAATTAGCTTTAGAGATCCCTTTAGTGGACACAACAGTTCTTCACTTAAAACTCCTTATAATAGGCTTTATACCAAGTTAAGAACCATTTTAAGATATCTTAAAGCAAGAGATGTTATCTAAGTGCCTATTGAAGATTTACCAATACTCGAAGCTGGAAGGTTACGGTAATCTGAATCGAGTTAAATCTAATTCATATCTATATTCAATATCTAGTGTGCCGTCTGGCCAATCTATATTTTCTGTATCTAAAAATTCGAAACCATACTTTATTACAGCTTTTCTGACTGGTTCATTCCCTTCACGATGACCAATAACTAGCTTGTCCCATTTTGAATTATTTTTAGCATAATCAATCCTAGCCTTATAAAAAAAGTTTGAATAGCCTTTATTACGATATGGAGGTTCAATAAAACTCATAGCCATAACACCTGTTTTACCAGTAGGATCTTCAAGCCAAGTAAATATAGCCGTAATCCCTATTAATACATTTTTGTCAAATAAACCAAATACTTGTTTGCCATTACCATCTAAAGTTTCTTTCCAATATTCATCAGGTAACTCATTAACTTCATCAAGTTTTCCAAGAAAATAACCAGCATGCATCGTTAGAGAACGTATTCGAATTGACCTAAATTCTTCCCAATCTTCTGGTGTTAATGACCTTATATAGATATGGCTTTTATCCATAGAATAAATACTTTGCTAGTTTCCTATTAATTTTCCACTTATACTAGTTTAGTCTAAAATTTCAACAAGTTAAATATTTACTCACTCGGGTGACAAAGGTTCCAATTAGAATCTAATTGCATGCGCTACCCTCGTTCTCGGAGCCGCAATCATCGAAAGTTACGAATAGCTATATCTGTCGCATCTATATAAAAGAGAAAGCCTACCTTTAAGGGTAGGCTTTCTCTTTTATCATAAAGTGGCGGACGGGGAGAGATTCGAACTCTCGGTAACTTGCGCTACGACAGTTTTCAAGACTGCTCCGATAAACCACTCTGGCACCCGTCCATTGAGCATTTTACTATAGGATTAGCAGATAAATATGAAAATAATCTATAAGCCTTAACTTGCAGGGGTTTTTTGACCCCCTTGATTCTTATAAAGAATGTAAGACAAATCCCCAAGCGTCCTAGAAACTCTTATAAATCAATAGATTTTACGTAAAATCCCAGAGGTTTTTTGACCCCTTTCAAATTTTTATTGTGTTGACTAAGATATTTATTTATGACTAAACAACTTAGCTATGCTGACTCAGAAAAGTTTAGGGCCGAAGCTCATAAGCATATAGGGTATTTATTGTGTACTCCACTTGCATTAGAACTGCTGCATTTTTTGGTCGATGGTCACACTATTCCCAGTCTAATTTTCTTTATAGAGTTTTACATAGCAATTGTTGGTTATTTGATCATTAATAACAGCTATGTTATTATGAAAAAAAGGGACGAAAAATATGTTAGAAAATATATTTAGAAGTATGTTCGATATGACAACAGCAGTTGGACAGGCAAATTGCATGATGATATTTTTAGCTGTTTCATCTCTCCTTCTTCTTAGAAGCATAAACAAAGAAGCTAAAGAAGCTCACCGCCTGAATGGTAGAACTCAATAATTAAAGAAATGAATTATATAATATCAGGTTTATCTAATATAACCGACGACGAACTATTTGGAATGTTTGCATGCTTCATCTTCTCATTAGGACCTATATGGTTAGTGTGGTCTATGGACAGAGAATCTAAAAAACCTATCTCTAAATAGCGAGACTTAAATTAATTTTAAAGGACTATATCTTGGGGAATTTAAGGCAAGCCTTAGTGCTCTGCTGCGCAGTAATTCTAAGTGCATCACTTAGCGCAAACGCTTCTATCAAGCAGTTCTCAGCGAATCTCATCCCCACTCAAGAGCCGATGAAGATTGAGACTCCAAGTTCTACTAAGGTTTATAAAACCCGCATCACTCAAAGCAAGATACCAGAACTGAAGACGGCTATACTCTGGCACGCTCCATCTTATAAATCACTTAGTAATAATTTGAGCTCTAGCGAACAAACTCTCATTGATGAAGAAGCTATGAGAATTTTAATTAATGCAGCTACAGAAATGAATGAAGACTTAATGCAAGCCAAAAATCTTATCAGCAAAAAAGAACCATTACTATTCAAGGTTGGACAGCTAATACTATCAAGAGATCTAGCATCTGAAGAAAGCTCTGGCTTATCTAATTTAATGTTCAATGGAAGAAATAAAGATGATGCTCAAGAATTAATCAACAGAGTTAGTACTTATATTTACCATAACTATCAAGCATTCAAAGCCTTGTACCAAGTAGCTTATACGAGAGATGCTAAATTAATAGCACGACATCAAGATGCTAAGACTAAACTGGAATCAATCTCTGGAGCTAATGCTGTAGCAAACATTGAAACCCTACTTAATGGAGGACGTATATGAAACTAGTAATCATATTGTTCATCATGCTTATCACAACCTTAAGTGTCAAAGCACAAACACTGAGAATTGGTTATGGTAGATTGAGTTTAATAGATTTAGGTTCTCTCATTAACAGCAAACCTTTAATAGTAGATGAGACTCTCGTGAAACTTTATGAACTATCAGGCTTAGATATAGAAAACGATAAGAGTATTGTTGCTATACAAGGGCTAAAAGACAGTGGTGAAACGGATTTAACCATAGATACTCAAACCGGCATTCAACAATTCCATTTAATCTTAGACACTGGCGCTGGAGAGGATTTAACTCTGTATCCTAACTTATCTCGCAATTACATAGTTAGGAAAATATATTCATTAACCCCTAGCCGCTCTACTATAGTCAAAATGCCAGCTCATATTAACGAATACGTTTTAGCTGGCAATCCGAATCTAGTGAGCCTAAAACAAGTAAAAGATTACTACGACAAGGATTTCTTGAAAATGTTTGCCCTAGTTACCAATAGTAATGAGGGTTTGACGGATATAGTTATTCCAACACGTAGAGGAGTTTATAAATTTTCAATAGATATAGGGAGGATAAACGATGAGAATATACAGCATACTGCTTTTATTGATTTCACTTCAGGGAACACCAATAAGAGCTTTTGAATATAAAGAACAGGCATTAGAACCAGTAGCAATTGAAGCAGAAACCGATCAACAAAACAGAGTATTAGCTCCTAAAATCAAAACATATCCTTTCTTAAATCAATTAGAATCACTACTTTATCCAAGTAAAAATTTCAAATCAGAGAATCCGAGTCAGAGACTGGAGCGCCTAGAGATGGCTGTGTTTGGCACTAAGCAAAACGGTAGCATTAGCACTAGATTAAATAATCTGAAAACGGAATTAGAGAACTGGCAGATCGGCAATATGAAAACAATGAAACCACTGGAGCTAAAAGCTCAAGGCTCAATGCTCAACGACAAGAGAGAAAAATATCCATATCAACAATACAATAACCCTGCTATCTCTAACCATTCAGCCTTGAGCATTCAGCATTCAGCTCATCGTGACTATGACTACATGAATTATAGACTAGCAACACCTTTGATACAAAATATTGGCAGGAGGACTATAGATGCGTTTTTCAAATAAAGCTTTCACTTTTTTATCACTTTACCTTTACACCATTCTACCTAGCTTCGCTTATAGCTCGGGTGATGCTATTGTTATCACTCGTAAAGCACCAGTTAAGAAAGCACTACTTGATCGTAAGTTTATTTTTATGCAAGAAAGGAAAAGTTCTACTCTCAATTCTGCAAGCTCGACGCCTAAGCTAAATGATTATTCTAGTAAGCCAGTAGCCCTAGTGAAAGCTCTCAGTCCAAACAATACGAAGAAAGCTATAGTCGAGCGGTCAACAGCCAAGGCACAAACTGAGACAGATAATTGGGATGCTTATGTAGAAGAAATCCCTGTAGAATTAGAAGAGAAACTAGGAGTAGAAGCTAAATTATTAAATACCAACTAACTATATTACTCTTATACCTGGGAATTTTTTCTTCAGCTAATGCCATAAATTTTAAAGAGACTAATTTAGAAAACGGTACTGCTTTAAACCCAATCAAGCTTAGTTCTATTATGGATGCAAGTGAGCTGCATGGTGATATGACCGTAAGTCAATTCTGGATTCCGGGTGTAGCAGGCAGTTCTAGCTCTAATTACACAGGCTTATTAGACTTTAGACTTGAGCATCATTTAAGTCTCTATAACACTGGGAAGCAGCAGGGTAACGTCGTTACACGGATAGCTGGTGTTGGCTATATAGATCAGAGAATTAATACTTTTATAGATGATCCGATCATAGAGCTTCCAGAATTGTTTTATCAAAACCGCTCTAAGATTGGCAAGAATAATATAGATATGGTGTTTGGTAAGTTTGCTAACAGAAGATTCTATGGCAAGGATGAAATCTATAACGATCCTTATGATATAGGAGAGATGCGTTTTATTGGTGCGCAAGTCAATACCTTAAATATATTTAGTGCTATTAATGAAGCAAGAGATAATGACCTAGCCAATATCGGTGCACGCCTCATTACCAGCGGGTCTTATGGATTCCATACTGCTATTAAGAACCAAGATATGAGCGGGGGCTTCTTTAAGCGCTGGGGTTATGAGCAAGCTTTTGCAGTAGCTAGATTGAGTGACTTCTCTGGGAATTTTTACGGTATTAGTGAGATCAATAAGGACTGGGGTAAGGATAAGCCTTCAAGAGCCATGATAGGCTTGCTTTACGCTAATGATGCGGTCTTCAGAATACCTAACAACAACAATAATAACAATCTACTTATATATGCTGGCTACTTTAGTCGTCCCTGGAAAAAATTTAGTTACCATATGCGTTATGGGACTCTGTTCAGAGAGCTTCAGGGCATGCAGACTCCGCTTGATGAATATCGTATAGGTTGTAGTTATAAAATTAGCGATAAGGACAATATCAGTACTTGGCTAGGTCTCTTTGATGGCAATTTAGGATCAGGAGATAATGATCATCTACTCACATGGGTCTCAGTCTACAAACATATGATTAACGACCATCTATCCGTGTCAGCTGCTATGGCACAGCGTTTCAATCAATTTAGCTCAGCAGCAACCGGATCACAAGACAATAATTTCACCTTGTTTCTACATATGCAGACTGTGTTTTAAGAGATTTATTTTTAAAGTCTGAGAACTAAGTAACTACTTAATATAGTAAATTATTAGCTGTCCGCAGGACAAAACGCGCCGAAGGCGCGTAACCACAACATAAAATGAGATTTAGACAGGACAGGTCTTAAGAACTTACAAACGAAGGTCCAAGACTTTCATTGAACCTTTCTTCTTGGATCTTTATTAGTTCTTTCATTGAGCCATCACACTTATGTACTTTAAGGAAGTTTGCTGTACTACGTGCGGCGATAGGAATACCACCAGTAATAACTATAGTATCTCCAGATTCTACATAGCCTTGTGCTATCAACGCCTCTTCTACATTCACGATAGTCTGAGTTGTCCTATGAACATCGTTAAAATAGATAGGAGTGACACCCCAAATAATTGAAAGGTAGTTATAAGTGTGTATATAAGTAGTTGCTGCTAAAACCTTAGCCTTGGGTCTGAGCTTAGAAATCCTCTGCACACTCTTACCAGAACAGGAGAACGCAACAATAGCCTTAATGTGTTTGAGGTTAGCAAAGGTATTCACAGACTGCGCCATAGCGATATAGTTAATTTCATCTTCGCTAAGCTTACTCTTATTATGTAAGTCCTTCTGCGGAACAGAGATAGTAAGATTACCCTCTACTTCTAAAGCTACCTTACGCATATAATTTACAGCATCTACTGGGTAAGAACCAGAAGCTGTCTCTCCAGAAAGCATCACTGCATCAGTACCATCTAAGATAGCGTTTGCCACATCGCTCACTTCAGCTCTAGTAGGGAAAGGATTATTAATCATTGATTCCATCATCTGCGTAGCAGTGATTACAAACTTCCCTGCAAGGTTAGCCTTGCTAATAATTTCTTTCTGTAGTAGAGGTACTTTCTCTGGTTCAAGCTCTACGCCCAGATCTCCTCTCGCAACCATCACACCATCTACTTCTCTGAGAATTTCTTCTAAGTGTTCCATGGCTTGAGGCTTCTCAATCTTCGCAATAGTTTTAATAGGTGAGTGCGGATGCGCTCTCTCTATAAGCATCTTCAGTTCTCTGATATCTTCCGCTCTTCTAACAAACGATAAAGCTAAGAAATCAGCTTCAACCTTAATAGCCTCAATTAAATCTTCTCTATCTTTCTTAGTTATTGCTTGCAGTCCTAGCTGTTTAGACTCAGGCAAATTCACACCCTTATTGGATTTGAGCTTACCGCCCACCATAACTTGGCACTGAACCTCTTGACCCTTAATAGATAGCACTTCCAGTCTCAGTAAACCATCATCTAATAAAATTCTCTGCCCTATAGCTACCTCAGTCGGCAATTCAGGATAGTTTCTAATAAATACTTTCTTAGGGCTAGAATTATAATCAGCATCGCCTTCCTCGACAGTGAGAATGATCTTCTCACCTTGAGTTATAACCACACCTTCAGGCAAGGTACCTGTTCTGATCTTCGGTCCCTGAAGATCCACCAGGATCCCAATAGGTCTACCGTATTCCTTAGCAAGCTTACGTATAGTTGCTATGCGCTGTCTGCGACTATCCCAATCTCCATGAGAACAGTTGATCCTAGCCACATGCAGACCAGCCTCCACCATGGCTCTAAGAGTCGCCTCATCTTCACTTGAGGGGCCAAGCGTAGCAACAATCTTAGTTAGTGAATATTTCTTTTGTGTGTCGGTCATCTTTGTGCTATTACCCCTAATATGGTAGCTCTCCTCGCTCCCGTGGAACTAGGAATGTTATTAGGTATTCTATGATAACAGGTAAGAGCTAATAATGAAAACAGAATGGCCTCTTTATACTGACAATTAATATCAAATTCACTATGTGTCAAGAACTGTATAGATGGGTTAAGTAGCTTAAGATGCTCCATTATAAATTTATTATGAATACCACCACCTGAAGTATAAACTTTATTGATTTTATATTTCTGCAATTCTCGACTGATGGTGTAGGCGGTGAAGTAGCTTACTGTAGCGATAATGTTTTCCTTATTTCCTAAATCCAAAAATTTATCAGCATAGCGTTCATCAAACAATTCTCTTCCAGTAGACTTGGGTGGGTCTAGCTTAAAATACTCAGTTCTATCAACTCTTGCTCTAATGAAATTCTCATCTACTTTACCCTGATAGGCAATCTCCCCATCCTTGTCGTAATTTTTATGAAAAAGTTTTTTGGTCAGTAAATCGATCAAGGTGTTACCAGGACCAGTATCATAAGCAATCGTAGGTTTGCCAGCTTCCAACACTGAAATATTAGCGATGCCACCAATATTCAAAGTAGCACAAGACTCAGTCTCTGAGCGGATTAGATGGTGATCCAAGAAACTAGTAAGCGGAGCACCACAACCACCAGCAGCGATATCTGCAGAACGAAAATCAGCAATAGTAGTTATATTAGTAAGCTCTGCAACTATTGAGGCGTTACCTAATTGCAAAGTACTTCTATCACCATGAAACACAGTTTGACCGTGCATACCAATAAGATCAATCTGGGGATTGAGACCCTCATCTTGAAGTTCTTTCCTAAACTCCTGAACTAAAGCAGCAATAAACTTACTATATTGAAAATTGAGATTAGAGACATCCTCAAGAGATCCTTTCTGCTTACCAATAAGAATCTCAATATCATTACGAACCTTAGGATCAAACTGAAAACTTAATTCTTTTACAACTTTATACTTTTTTAAATCTTCCAAATTCCAATCAACTAAGGCCATGTCGACCCCGTCAACGGAAGTACCTGTATTTATTCCAAGAACAAGCACGGGACTGATTATACAATGTAGGAAAAACTCAAGCGAGATAAAGGCAAGCTAGAGGCTGGATAAGGCAAAAACAAGCTGTTTCTTCAGATAATTAGTTAAGCGCTTAACTATTTTCTAGGATTTTAAGCTCAAAAAATTCTCTAAAATCTTATGCCCATACTCTGAAAGAATAGATTCTGGGTGGTATTGCACGGCTATAAGCGTAGGATACTTACGATGCGAGAGAGCCATCACTAAGTGATCTGCAGTCTCTGCCTCTATTACTAGATCAGGCACTGCTTCTGCGGAAGCTCTATCAACTATAAGCGAGTGGTAACGAGTTGCAGTGAAAGTATTAGGGATATCCTTAAACACTGGATGCTTGCTGTGATGATGTATCTCACTTACCTTACCATGCATTAATTCAGGGGCATGAACTACTTTAGCTCCATATATTTCACCCATAGCCTGCATACCCAAACAAACACCAAAGATAGGAATCTTTCCAGCTAAATCCTTGATGATCTCTATACTGATCCCAGAATCCTTAGGCTTACCCGGACCTGGAGAGATCAGTATATGAGTGGGTTTGATCTCGTTAAGAATTCGACTAATGCACTCATCCTTAGTAAAAGCGTCGTTGCGTATCACCTCAGTCTCAGCACCAAGCTCGCCTAAATATTGCACTAGGTTATAAGTGAAGCTGTCGTAATTATCGATAACTAATACTTTTGGCATTAGAATGTGATTTTAGCATTTCACAAAACTGTGTGATTTTTCTGTAGCTCCAATAGACTTAGAGCCGTTCGAAAAGCTCCCAGATGCTAGGCATGCGAGTTCCGAGGCGAGCAGATCTTCGAATAATTGCGATGCAATTATTCTCGATGCTACGGGGGACGCAGGTTTATAGTAGAAACTACCGTTTACGATCCCCTCGTAACGCAGATGGGACTTTGCGAACAGGCTCTACGCTGCAGCTTTAGTTTTCTTACCTTTAATTTCCTCAGCTACATTAGGAGGTACTTCTTCGTAAGAAGAGAATTCCATTGTAAATGTACCTTGTCCTTTAGTTTTGTTACGGATATCAGTTGCATAACCGAACATATTAGCTAGAGGAACGTAAGTAGAAACGAATGATACACCTTTATCAGTTTCCATCTTCTCTACTCTACCGCGACGTGATGAAATATCACCAATAACGTCACCCATATAAGCTTCAGGAACTTCGATATCAACCTTCATTACCGGCTCAAGGATAATCGGCTTAGCTTTCTCTACACCTTCTTTAAGTGCCATAGAAGCAGCGATACCAAACGCCATCTCAGAAGAGTCTACCTCGTGGAATGAACCATGCTTAAGTGTTGCTTTAACACCAAGTAATTCATAACCCGCCATTACTCCACCAGTCATAGCTTCCTTCATACCTTTCTCAACTGCAGGGATATATTCTCTAGGGATAATACCACCGACGATCTTGTTAACGAATATAAGAGGTGGATGATCTTCACCTTCTTCGTTCTTACCAATAGGTGCCGGTTCAAAATCAATTACTACGTGTCCATATTGACCACGACCACCAGACTGCTTAGCATATTTCACATCAGCAGTAGAAGTGCCCTTGATTGTTTCACGGTAAGCTACTTGCGGTTTACCCACATCAGCTTCTACCTTAAACTCACGTCTAAGTCTATCAACCAGAATCTCCAAGTGCAATTCACCCATACCAGAGATGATGGTCTGACTAGTTTCATGATCTACTTTCACTCTGAATGTAGGATCTTCTTCAGCTAACTTATGTAATCCAGAAGAAAGTTTCTCTTGGTCAGCTTTCGTTCTAGGTTCAATCGCTACAGAGATCACAGGCTCAGGGATGTGAAGAGACTCAAGAATTACTTGTTTCTTTTCATCACAAAGAGTGTCTCCAGTAGTAGTGTCCTTAAGACCTACTATCGCGCAAATATCACCAGCTCTGATCTCATCGATCTCAGTTCTGTCATCTGATTGTAATTTAATTAGACGCGATACACGCTCTTTAGCTTGTTTATTAGAGTTGTAAACGTAAGTACCAGAGGCAATCACACCAGAATACATACGGATAAACGTCAAACGCCCTACAAACGGGTCAGTCATTACCTTAAACGCTAGACCAGCCATCGGTGCATCGTCATCACAAGGACGAGTTACTTCATTATCCTGATGATCAAGTCCCTTAATCTGTTCTACTTCAAGAGGATTTGGTAAATAGTCAACAATAGCGTCAAGTAACTTCTGAACACCCTTATTCTTGAACGCACTACCACAAATCATAGGAATCACTTGCAGCTTGATAACTGCCTTACGCAAACCAATCTTCAATTCTTCTTCTGTGAAAGCATCTTCACCTTCTTCAAGATACTTATTCATCATGTCATCATCAGCTTCGGCAATAGCTTCTACTAACTCAGTACGCAATGTTGCACATTGTTCAGCTAGATCTGCTGGGTAACCTTCAGTAATAGTTGCTTCTTTACCCATCTCATCTGTATAAATGTAAGTTTTCTTCTCTAATAGATCTACTACACCTTGGAACTGGTCTTCAGCTCCCACAGGTACTTGTAGAGGACGAGCATTCACACGCACATCATTACGCATTTGCTTGTGAACTCTAAAGAAGTCAGCACCTTGTCTATCCATCTTATTAACGAAAACGATACGCGGTACTTTATAACGATCAGCTTGTCTCCAAACTGTTTTAGTTTGTGGTTGTACACCACCAACAGAACATAGAACGATAACCACGCCATCAAGTACACGCATTGAACGCTCTACTTCTATAGTGAAGTCCACGTGTCCCGGGGTGTCGATAAGGTTAATAAACTTGCCTCTCCACTCAGTAGAAATCGCAGCAGCCGTAATCGTGATACCACGCTCTTTCTCTTGCTCCATCCAATCTGTTGTAGAAGTACCTTCATGAACTTCACCAATCTTGTGGATCTTACCTGAGTAGAATAAAACTCTCTCTGTAGTAGTGGTCTTACCAGCGTCGATGTGCGCTGCAATACCCATGTTTCTATAGTCTTCATATTTAACTTTACGTGCCATTTTGCTTTGTCCTTTTGCTGCCTTTTATTAGGCTTAACGCTACTATTCTAGGGCTTTTTGTACCTATATAGCAATACTGGTATAGAAAACCAGATTATTTTAATAATTTCCAGTCAACTTAAAGCAAACCGATACCCGTTGCCGTCATCGCGAGGAGCGCGTAGCGCGACGTGGCGATCCATTCCTGTGAAATATGATGATTCTATACCAATACATTAATCTTATGCGCTGGAGTGGATTGCCACGTCGCTCACTTCGTTCGCTCCTCGCAATGACGGATTACGGGTATCGGTCTGCCTCAATTTGACATCAATGAGAAATGACAATACTAGAAATCATTCAACCTTCTCGGTAAATTTACCCGTCGGCGATTTCATCTTAGCCTGAATCTGGAACTCACTATATTTAGCACCATTGTCTTCTTCGTAGTCTCTAGTACCCACGATTAAAGCATCTTGTATATATTTAGAATTGTTATTAAGGTTAATGGATAGATCAGATACGTCTTCTGTAGACCTAGCCTTACCCATAATTAGGATTTTTACCTTAGAAGCATTAATCCTCTCGAACCACATCTCTTTAGGAGTAAGCTTGCTAATGTCCTTGAGAATTTGATCCCATGGAGTACGACGTTTAGTAATACTGAGATAAAAATCCTTCTCTGCTTCTAGCTCCGCTTCTTGTTTCTCTAATACATGATATTGAGAATTAAGTTTTTTGTACTGCAATGACTTACGTTCAAGCATTGCCAATCTGCGTTTCTGATTTAGATTATCAGCATGCGTTAAACCTGTAAGGAAGATCATCAAAGCCGCGATTAGAGCTGAACCTATAAAAGTCAAATTACGCGGTGTCATTGGAATCGGTGCACGCGGTAACTTAGTGATCTTCGCAATATTAATCTGATCAGGAGCTTTGAATAAATATTTAGAGAGATATCTAGTAGGATCCTCACAAATAACGTGAGGGTATGTTAAACCAAATCCAAGAGCTGAATCCTTCATCCTCGGACCATAGAGATAAATCATAGACAGGGTCAGATTGTCTACATGGTCAAAGTACTCAACAATAAATCTATTAATATCACTAATCTGATCTCCATTATTTGGAATGTTAGCTAGTGCTAGAGGATTGTCCTTACCCCAAATAACTATCTCGCTTCTATCATCACCCACCCAAGCAGTTGCTCTGAGCTCGTTATGTCTCTCAGGTCCAAGCAAAAAGAAACTAGGAATTATAGAGACTATAGTTTGATTAAGAGTAGCTGCAAGTTTTTCTATCTTCGCGTAAGCATCAGGCTTAGGCGACAAGACTAAATAATCACAAAGTTCTTGGTCTAACTCCTGTCTCTTAGTTACATCTAATCTCTTGATCCCAAAACGTTTGCCAATGATCTTTTTATTGATCTCTAGACCCAAGAAAATCAGTTTTTCTTTATCTGAAACATTATCAGGCAGGGTAACTATTTGATGATTAATACAACTAATAGGCAGAGAAATAATTAAGTCCTTACAGTCAAACTCCTTAGTAGCAAGCTCTGCGCCAAAGCGCTGTATAGCATCATCAGTGTTATTCCAAAAATAATCAGTACCAATATCAGAAATATAGTTAATACCCTTACAATGCAGAGCAATGTATTCTTCACTAAAATCAAGAATAAGATTCGTACAGACCATAGGTTAAAGCCTGGGGCTTTCTAAAGAATTATCATAGCAGCAATAAAGGCAATGGCCAATGCGCCACCAAGGGGGATATATTTCGAAGAACTCGTTTCAGTCTTCTTGGTAAATATTGAGGATATCTTGAGTATAACGAAGTAAACCAGAGCAATATAAAACGCAGCAAGCAAAATCATCAAAGCACTCACAGGACCAAGTATGGTTGCAATAAGAACAACTAATACAGTATCTCCTCCACCGAAAACAGTTGAGCTTTGCTCGTTCTCAAGATCTCTAACTTCACTTGACTCTTTATTAAACAGATAATCAAGGCAGATCTCACTAATAAAATACGATATACCAAGTAAGAGGTTAAACCAAAAGAATCCTTGCAGAGGCGAGATATAAACCAAGACAAGCTCCACCAAAACCAAAATCAAATATAAGTAAGTTACGCGTTGACTTAGAAATTTATTATTGAAACACAATGCTGTAGGTGTGATCCTTAAAGCTTTCTCTCTAAAATAAATTAGATTCATTACATGAGTGAAACAATCCAAACTAAAAATACTCAAGCCAAAGAAACTTAATGCTGTAAACAAATTAGCCAGAGTTTGAGGCACTAATGAAAACCCCTCCAAAGGCATATAAAAAGGCGATCCGTAGAAACCAATATAAACAAGTGCAATTATTAGAGTTGAGTAACTAAGTACATGTGGTAGTTTGTGATACTTATGATCTATAAACGCCATAGCAACAGTAGCCGATATAACTATCATGATGAATAAATATTCAGCAAAATGACCAGTCTTATTAATGAAACAAGTACCGAGTAGTCCCACCATAATTTCTACAACAAGATACTGCAAGGGAATCTTCGTATGACACTTACTACACTTGGCTTTCAGAAAAATATAACTCAAGACTGGAATATTCTCATACCACTTAAGCTGATGCTTACACTCAGGACAACGTGACCTTGGTCGCAAGAGAGATTCATGACGCGGAATTCTATATATAAGTACATTAGTAAAACTACCAAATAAAAATGCGATAATAAGCAGGAAGAATTTATAAAGTGAAAGAAGAAGAACATCCATATCATCATTCTACAACGGCATTTATTGCCCTGGGTTCTAATCTAGGTGATAGAGTTGCTAACTTAGAATTAGCACTGAAATTACTCAATGAGCATCATGGTGTCAGAATCATTAAAGTTTCCAAATGGCTTGAGAATCCAGCCATCGAGGGTGCTGGTCCTGATGATTTCTTAAATGGCGTAGCAAAAATACACACAGACCTTAGTCCTCATAAGTTATTGGATCTCTTATTAGAAATAGAATCTAAGATAGATCTAGAGCGCAATCTACGCGGTCGCAAGCAAGCTAGAATGATAGATTTAGACCTATTGCAATATGCTAATATTAAGATCAAAGACGATAGGCTAGAGCTTCCACATCCAAGAATGCAAGAGAGGGATTTTGTAATGAAACCATTGAAAGAATTAGAGTCTGACCTAAGAGTCCAATGTAAGCAAGAAGCCATCAGAGTTTTAGAGTCCAATCCTAACTATAAGATCAGACGCATGTATCTCGCTGATTTAGATCAGGTAGCAGCGATGGACCCTAAAGTATTTGGAGTGATGCACTGGACTCGTAATATATTCGCTAATGAACTAGCTAACATCAATGCTGTTTATTTGGTAGCTGAAGAACTTCAAGCAAACAAGCCCACTGGAAAGGTTTTGGGTTATGGTGGTGCCTGGTTGATCTTAGACGAAATGCATATCATGACTCTTGGAGTCGATCCAGAGCAGCGCCGTAAGAAGATCGCTGAATCCATTATCATCGCTCTGATTAATCAAGCTATAGAATCTGAGATCAATGCTATCACTCTTGAAGTACGTTTAAGCAATCAAGCCGCCCAAGACCTTTACGGTAGATATCAATTCCAGAGCCAAGGCATACGTAAGAACTATTACGAGAGTGATGGTGAGTCTGCTCTATTACTCTGGACAGAAAGTATTCAAGATGAGAAGTTTCAGAAGAACTATTTGGAGCAGGTTAAGAGACTAAAAGCCAGTCCTCAAGCTTTATAAACTTAATTTTAGAACCAGCAATTTCAGCTTCACCTGTTTTATCCATATTGATTATAGTAAGTTGTTTGCATTCCAATTCATTACTAGCTTCAAGGATAGCTTTAGTCTCTCGCTTATAAGTGTCAGGATCATTAATATCGTAACTAACTTGGATAAGTTCTATGATCTTAGTACCCTGACGCAAAACAAAATCTGTTTCTTTCTTATTGGAACTTTGGTAATAGAATAGATTTTCATTTGGTTTAAATCCTCTATTCATCAACTCTATAAACACTAGATTCTCAATCAACTTCCCCCAGTTCTTAGAAACCTGAAATGATTTAGCTTCAATAAAGCCATTATCAACAAGGTATATTTTTTTAGGTGCATTAATTTGTTCTTTTACTTTAGTCGAATATCGATTCAAATGAAAAATTAGATACGCATCGTTTAAATATTGGAGATAGTTTTGTACTGTATGAATACTATTGAAACCAAGAATGTTTTTTAGCTTATTAAAACTCACTGGGGAAGCAAAGTTCCCAGCAAGATAGCTAAATAAATCTACTAACTTTTGGGAGTACCTGAGATTATAACGTTTCACTACGTCTTTAAGTAGAATCGAATTTACAAGCATCGATAAATAATCCTTTGGATCATAGCCCTTAAGCACTATCTCCGGAAAACCACCTCTCTTAATGTAATCATGCATATTACAGAAGGGCTTGGATTCAGAGAAACTTAAAGGTAAAATTTCAAAAACGATATGCCGACCAGTAAGAGAGCTAGCGAGTTCCTTGCTAAGAAGATTAGAATTAGAGCCAGTAAGTATGAGATTAAAACCTCTCCGATGCAGTTTATTAACGAACAATTCCCAGTTAGGCAGATTCTGAATTTCATCAAAGAAAATATAATCAGGTTTACTATAAACTTCAAGCACTGCTTTCATTAACTCATCAGTATCGTTTAAACCAATCAACTTATCATCATCAAAATTGACATAAGCATAATTTTTATCGCGCAGCAGCAGATGAGAGAATACTGACTTGCCTGCCCTGCGTGGTCCAGTTATAACTTTCACTAAATCTAATTGAAGATTTTTCCTGGCAAGCGGTAACTTGGCCCTCTCAATAGAGCTAGATAGTAATCTTTCCTTTTCAGCCTTATGCTCTTCTAATATGTCTCTTAACATGCAGTAATTACATTATACTGCACAAAAAGAGCTAATTTTGTGCAGTACGGTAGGTTAAATGCATGAAATAAGCAATATTGTAGGTATTTTAGCTTAATTTCTCTCAGCACTCTGAGCTGTGACCATGGTCATCTGTGCCAGTCTCTCTTTATCCTTAGCGATAACGTTCTCTAATGCACTTTGACGCGCACCACGTTGTCCCTGGTAATTACTTACTCCGCTCTTCTTCTTACCGTAAGGGTGCGCTACTACCAGGTTCTTCATAAATATCATCTGTGCTATCGCCTTACCTGCTTCAAGAGTTAACGGAGAATTGCCTTGGTTAGTGAGTTCTACTACACCCTCACCTTCAAAGCCACTATCAAAGAGCCCTGCAGACTCTACATAGAGTCCTAAGCGTGCCCAAGAGCTCTTACCTTGCAAAACTCCATGAATGTATTCAGGGAAATAAAAATATTCTTCGGTAGTTGCAAGCACAAAATCATTAGGATCTAAAACTATATAGTCTGCTGTAAAGCTCTCAAAGCTACCATCAGACTTCTGCCTAGCGAAGTGACGACCAAGGTGCACATCAAGACTATTAGGCTGTATTGCTTCATCACGGTAGCCATCTATCTTCAGTAATCTAAGTTGCAAATATAATCTAATCTGCCAATCCACCAAATTACCTGGTGCAAAAAACACCAAATGAATAACATAAAGAATAACAAAGCCTAAGAGTTCCACAAGATATTATTTTACTTGGATAATATAGAATAATCTATTAAAGATTTCTCATATAGAAGAGTTTCTGCAGTTACCAATCTTTTTATACTAGAACTCAATACAATTCGACTAATAAGCTTCGCAGGACTCGAGGTCTCTCTTTGCTCACTGACGTTCACAAAGAGAGACAACTCTCGTCTTATTGCTCAGCTTATAGAGATGTCGAATTGTTTAGAAACTCACATCACTTAATTTACAGGGTCTCACACCGTCTGCATCATTTCTTGGGTGATCACATCAGAGCCTAGAAGGTTCTTCAGTTCATCAGGCTTAGAGCTCTTAGAAAGTATATCTTCCACTCTCACGTTACCTTGTTTATAAAGTTCAGCAAGTGCAGCTTCAAGAGTTTGCATACCTTCTTTGCGTCCAGTTTGAATCGCTGAATAGATCTGACTAGTCTTACCTTCACGAATAAGGTTCGAGATACCAGGAGTCACCACCATGATCTCCATAGCCATGCACCTACCCTTACCGTCTTTTTTCTTAAGGAGGGTTTGTGAAAGTACAGCCTTAAGTGAGCCACTTAATTGAATCCTAATCTGTGTCTGTTGTTCATGAGGGAAGACATCGATAAGCCTATCTAAGGTAGAAGCTGCTGAACTCGTGTGTAAAGTACCAAACACCAAGTGCCCTGTCTCTGCAGCGGTAACTGCTAGTGATATAGTCTCTAGGTCTCGCATCTCACCGATAAGAATCACATCCGGATCTTCACGTAGAGCGGATCTCAGCGCAGCGCTAAAACTATGTGTATCATTACCTAACTCACGTTGATTAATAAGACTCTTCTTAGACTTATGTACAAACTCTATCGGATCTTCGATAGTAAGAATATGTTCTGATCTATGCGTATTAATCCAGTCAATCATTGCAGCGAGAGTAGTAGACTTACCAGACCCTGTAGGACCTGTCACCAAAACCAATCCACGAGGAAGTTTAGCGATATCCTTAGTAGTAGCAGGCAAACCTAGCTGCTCTAATGATGGAATAGTCTCAGTAATAATCCTCAACGCAGCAGCAT
Organism: uncultured Gammaproteobacteria bacterium; assembly: GCA_964410425.1. Classification (GTDB taxonomy): domain Bacteria; phylum Cyanobacteriota; class Vampirovibrionia; order LMEP-6097; family LMEP-6097; genus CAYPGT01. Next base: position 1,307 of record CAYPGT010000034.1, on the reverse strand, counting down.
AACCAATCCTATCCTGAAAAACGTTAATCCTAAATCTACCAAGCCCAGGTACACCATAAGATAGGTCTAGCTCATGAGTAGTTTCTAAAACTTCTTGCTGATGCTTAGTGAGAAAACTATAACAAAGAGCTTTAACTTGTTCTTTATTCAATGGCGCAAAATCTGTCCTCTGCAATGAACCATTAATCCTTAGTATTGGTGGTTCATTAGTAGCTATATGCAAATCACTGGCACCATTATCAATCACTAACTTGAGTAATTTTTCGATCATAGTATTTAATATACCCTACACCGCCTTAAAAACTCTATAACTTGTCTCTAATAAAGGTGCCGGATCAGGCTTCTCCGTTTGTAGCATTAAGTAATTACCTCTAAACTTAGCGACAATATACCAATTATTGCTATCTTGAAATAACACTTGGCATAATCTGCCTGTACCTAAATCCTTAGAGTTTTGACTCTGAGCGTTAAACACCTCAAGCAAACTCTCCTTAGGATAACCACTCCAAGCGAATACCGTGTCTTCCAGAAGCTTACCTTCCTTGTCCACACACATAGCGCCACTGATATCAGAATCCATATTCTCAAGTAAGGCTCTTTCTAAGTTTTCGAGCTTATCATTTTCTTCAAGCTTACCGAGCTTGTAATCTTTAAGGTAGAGATCAAACAATGAATTGACTTCTTGCTTAATTTCTTCACTAGCTTTAATTTTCTGAGCTTCAGCTTGCACATCAACTAATTGTTCTACGTGCCTATTCTTATTCATGCTCGCTGGAACCTTGCGACTAAGTTCCATGCCAAAGAACAGACAAGCAACAGTATTAAGAATAATCAAACCAATTAAATTAATTGAAACGAGATTAGGCATCACTCCCTCAAACTCATCGAAAGCAAATAATTTATACTTCGCTTCTACCGGGATAAAACTCAGTAATGCAAAACAAACTCCAATAAAGAACATATAGTAGCAACCGATCTTAATGATGTCCTTAATACCAGCCTTAGGAAAACTTGCAAGTATCACCAAAAATATCAAACTAACTTCACCGAGTATCAAACTAATAATAGGGATCTCTTTGACTATTTGTGAGAAAAATGGGATAGGTGCACCAAGAAATAATGTTATTAATAATGCGTTGAACAGAAATCTTAGGCGGATTTGTTTGTTAATCTCCATAGTTATATGTTATCACCAGAGTGCGTAACCCTCAAGCTCAGTGCCAAAACTCCCGAAACATGAGGAAATCAATTCGACTAACAAGCTTCGCAGGACTCGAGGTCTCTCTTTGCTCACTTACGTTCACAAA
>CAYPGT010000033.1:9253-21004 GCA_964410425.1 uncultured Gammaproteobacteria bacterium | reverse complement strand
GTAGAATTCACGCCCGTATTGGTAGGTGGTCCTGGTAGAAGTGGCACCTCGCTACTGCATGCAGCTTTATGCACTGACCTAGAGAACAACAACGTAAACGAGTATGTCGGAGAACTTAGCTATCTATTAGAAATTATAGAGACTTTTTTCCCAAGTCATGAAGTATTTAATGATATTACCACAGCATATTTTCAGGACATAAATGAGTTTAATCTATATCATGCTAATCTAATCAGAGCTATTCTCAATGACGTATGGAAAGAACTAGGGAAGCCCAAGAACTTAGTTCTTAAATCTCCCGGTTTTGCTTCATATTTTGGATTAGTATCAAAACTTGTACCTGAAGCTAAATTTATCCTCAGCATACGCAACCCTCTTGATATAGTAGCTTCAATGAAGAACGTAAATAAAAAATACGAGAATGGTGAAAACTTTAATGAACAATATATTGCAACAGTATGTTCGCAAATCAATATTATTTATGGCAGAGTGATTGAAAACTTTAATTTGCTTGAAGGAAAACTACTACCTGTTAGCTACGAACAATTCGTTAAGGGCGACCTTGATGAAACCATCAATCAATTCTTTGGCATTAAAATCAATCTTAATAATCTATGGAAATCTTCTAAGTTCAAATTAGAGCATGGTTGGCTGACAGATAAATATAAAAATCCACGAGAAGATTCTAGTATAGGTAACTATGCAACAGTGCTCAATCCTCAAGAAATAGAAATGGTTTGCAAGTACTGCTCAAGTATCATGGACGCCTTCTATTACTCTAAACCTCAAGCCACTAAATCAGGCTCTTAATCTATTGTTTATCTGATTGACCTGAAACTACAAAAATCCAGTTGTAAATTGTCAAAACTTCATTAGACTATCGCACTACAATATTCTTGCCATGCTGCTCTTAAAGCAGTCTCCAGGCTATTAGCGAAAGCTTCTGGTTGACATATTGGCGAGCTCATTAATTGCTCTCTCAGTCCTCTTCTATATTTTAGTAAACGCGGTATATCATTAGCTAGATCAACATTCTTCTGAAAATACTCATCCTTGGTTTCCGCTATTAGCTCAGGACATCCTGCCGTAATCATAATAGAAGCACCTGTAGCATAAGGCCAGGTAGGTCCAGTTAGAGTCACAGTGGGCACTCCCATATACATAGCATCCATAGTAGTAGTAGCTCCGACAAACGGGAATGGATCCAGAATCATGTCCACTTCATTAAACTTCATCATAAACTCTAATATCGGCGGTTGATCTACTATGTCAAGGCGATCCTCAGCAATGCCCCTTGCAGCGAAATAACTTCTCACATGGTCTACAGTTTCTTTTTCCTTAAGCGAAGTTGCACAAACATATAATCTAGATTTAGGGACAGCATTCATAATCTTCGCCCAAAGCTCTAAAACTTGATCATGAAGCTTAGAGAAGCGGCTTAGAGAACCAAAGGTAATATAACCATTACGCTGAACTGGAAGCTCTTGCGCCATCTCTAAATCAGCCATAGTCGGTTTATAAGGATTATAGAATTGTGGTAAACGGGCTAGTTTCTCAGTATAAAACTTATCATGACCCGCAGGTGTAACTATATTATCCGAGATCATATAATCCATCTCTGGTATCCCTGTCGTCCCAAAATAATTCAACCAACAAACCTCTACTGGAGCTGGTTTAAGAGCATATAGCTCTAAGCGCGCACCACCTACATGACCATGAAGATCAATCAATATATCAATTTTATCTGCGACCATTAATTCATAAACTTCTACATTGTTAAGAGTCTTAATCTCCTTCCATGCATCTGCCACAGACTTAAACTCTGCTGTAACCTCATCTGGGACCGGGGTATCAGAATAGAAATACAATTCAAACTGTTCCCTATTCATAACCCTAAAAACATCTAGAGCCCAATAATCAGCAGCACGCACACGAAACATCTTCGAAATCAATCCTACTCTAAGTTTTTTATTAGGATCTTTCACGCTTGAATCAATTTTACTTAAATTATTATTAGCGAGTATGTGCTGCTTCACTGGCAATAAACAAACTTCATAACATTCCTTCGCTATCTCAAGCAGATCAGCAGGCATACTTGCATAATCATGGCTCATGATGCTCAACAAATAACTATATTTCTCTTTATCCGGCTTAAGCCTTAGACCTTTTTTATAAATCTCTACAGCATCACGCGCTCTACCAGTCATCAAAAGAGTTTCACCATAATGTATATAAGCCTCTGCTAGATTAGGATTAAGCTCTATTTCCTTCTTAAAGAACTCAGAGGCTTTCCAATGATGTCCAGAAGATTGCAACATAGTACCCAGAAGATAATTTAATGTGATTTGCTGTGGAAAAAGTTCCAGGGATTTAATAAACAGATTATATGCCAAATCAGATCGCCCCTGCCTATAGCAAATAATGCCTAAGCCTCGATACAATAAGGGATCAGCATCGTTAAATTTCAGAGCCTCGTTGTAACTAGACGCAGCTTCATCTAAGCGATTTAAGTTATACAAAGCATCTCCCATATTGGCATAGGCTTGATAATTTTTCTTAATTGCAATAGATTTTTGGAAAGACTGCACAGCCAGATCCAAAAGCCCTGTCTTCATTTGATTGAGCCCTAATTCTGACCAAGCAGCTTCTTGTTTAGGCTCAACTTTCAAAGATTTTTCCAACAACTGAATTGCATCTTGTGGCTGACCTTGATGCCCTAGAATCATTCCATACATAAACAAAGCTTGATGCTGATTAGGTTCTGATTTCAATGTAGCTTTCAAAACTTCCACAGCCTGATCTAATTTATTCTCTTGTAAGAGCATGTTAGCTTTCTTAATTGAATCTGAGATCAAACTCTTACTCATCACTACTTTCTCCAGAACCTCATTTCAAGGGACATGCGAGTGATATCATTCTGAAAATTATAAGCACCACCATGAATCAGATAGGGACTAAATACTAAAACTTCATCCTCGCCTGGATCAGGTCTAATCATATCTAATTTACGTTTAGCTCCCGTTACCGAAGGTACGGTATATGGCATGCCATTGACCATCGCACCACGCACAGTTCTCTCTATCTCAGACTCTTTCCATTTATGACTACCAGGAACCAATGGGAGACTGGAATCTACTGAGCTACCAACAATCGGATAATAAATATTCACTGCGTTTTTCAAAATATCCAACCAAGGGTCTCTATGTGGCGGATTAAAATCATTACTCTGTGGACGTATTATTCTAATAGCATAAGATCTCATATTACGATCTGGAGCCAGACACGTGACATCCGTACCCAAGATCTCAGAGATTCTTTGCTCTAGGCTATATATATCAACAGACATGTTTGTAGCATCTAACCATGTCCTGAAAGGAGTTATAACAGCAAGATGTTCTTCATCATTAACATAATGATGATATTTAGTGAGATCAAAATCATCAAAACTAAATCCAACGTTTTTGACTTTAGTCAAAATTTCGTAAAGAGTCTGCTTAAGCCCATTTTTCAAAAGATGATTAGATTCACTGTCTAAGAAAGGAGCAACAATATAGCCAGTATCCTTAAAACTGCTATCCTTAGTCAAGTCATCCTCTTGATCCAAAAGTACAGAATCTTCACCATAAGCAGTATCGCCATTAATTTGAAATTCTAAATTTTTACCACCAATAACGAAACTCACAGTTCGTTTCAATTGAACTTCATGCATACCATTAATATTCCCTTTAACTAAGCAAGAATAAGTTCAATCTTTTGGATAATTTCATCGGATAATACAAGATTAACGGCTTTTATATTATCCTCTATTTGCCCTATTTTAGTAGCTCCAATCAAAACTGAAGAAATAACATCATGTCTTAAAATCCAAGCTAGTGCCAGTTCAACAATACTAATACCATAACTAGTTGCAAGCTCGACTAACTTAGCACATTTAGCTAAATCATTCTCTTGTAAATGCCACATAGATTGTTTCAATTTAGGATCACTTGCTCTTGAACCTTCCGGTATATGCCTGAGATATTTGCCTGTCAAAACGCCCTGAGCTAGAGGTGCATAGGCTACTACACCTAGACCTAAATTCTTAGAAGTACTAAAAATACTTTCAGCAGTTCTATTAAGCATATTATAAAAATATTGATTCTCAATCGGTTTATATTTGTGCTGGGTAGTTGAAATCTCAATCGCAGATTGCATTTGCTCGTTAGTCCATCTACTGACGCCCCAATAAAGGATATCACCTCTCACAATTAAATCATTGAGAGCAGAGATAGTTTCTTCCAGTGGCACATCTTCATCAAAACGATGACAAAGTAAAACATCAATATAATCTAAATTAAGATTCTTCAGTGATTGATGAACAGAAGCACGAATATTTTTACGCGAAAGTCCCTTGGCATTAATGGAATCATTTCTTGGCATAAAACATTTAGTAGAAACAACCAAACTATCTCTTGACAAGCCCTGAAACGCTTTACCTAAAATCCTTTCAGCAGCTCCACCTGCATAGCTATCTGCCGTATCAAAAAAATTAACACCTAAATCATAAGCAGCTCTAATACACTTAATTGCTTCAGCTTCAGCAACACCATCTCCATAAGTTAAATAACTTCCAAGTGAAATCTCACTAACCTTAAGTCCAGAATTACCTAAGTTTCTATACTTCACTGTTATGCCTTTTCTTACAACTGTTAGCCCACATATAGTTTAAAGCATCTCCATAATCTTTAGCATAATTCTTAGCACTCATCTTACCATTCTTAATCCTGTCTCTTAGAGTTTGATTGTACTTAACAATCCTCTCTTTATCAGCGGCAAGTTCTAGGGCGACCCTAATATAGTCAGCCTCATTATTAGTCACCAGTTCCTCTAAACCAAGAGCCATAAGCATACTAGAAGCTGTTCTACTTGAAACTCTATCAGAAGTATTTGCAATAACTGGGACTCCCATATAAAGTGCATCAATAGTAGTAGTACCCCCACTAAACGGGAATGGATCCAGAGCTATGTCTATCTTATTATAGGTGTTTTGAAAATTAAACTTAGAATCAGCGCCTTCAATTATTATACGATCCTCAGCAATTCCATGTTTAGCAAAACGGCTTCTTACATTGTTAGCAACCAAGGGTGTGTCAAGGTCAGCATATTTCAACATTAACTTTGAACCAGGAACACTCTTCAATATCTTTGACCACGTCTCATAAACCTTACTACTAAACTTAAGGTAACGATGCAGAGAACCAAACGTAATAAAAGAATTAGATAAGCACGGTGGAGGCTGAATCTCAGGCAATTCCATCACTTCATCAAGTTGTACTTGAAATAATCCATTATCAATACCACAAATTTCCTCAGTATAATACTGTTCATCACCAGGGAAAACAGTATATTTAGAAGTAAGTAAGTAATCTACTTCAGTTGCACCGGTCGTACCATCAGAAGATAACCAAGTAGCCACTACTGGCGCTGGTTTGCGCACAGCAAGCCCTGTAAATGGTTCCTTATGCTGGTCGTAAGCAGCATTACCAGCCAAATCTATAAAAATATCAATCTCATCATCATGAATTATTTTAGCTAAATCTTCTAAAGCAATATCTCCATAATTATTCCACTTAGCACAATTATCCATGATCTCACTAACATAAGTAGCCTTAATATCCTTACAGTATGCAGGCAATTGATTATCAGCCGGAACTTTGGCGTATCCATAAATCGAAAATCTGCTCTTATCCAAATACATACACAAGGCTCTCACTCCAGCCCAGTCTGTCAAACCATTACAAGAGAAAACCCCTATTTTGAGATGGGGTTTATTAATATCAAAACGTGCAAGATCATATTGAAAAACATTTGGCAAATATCTTTCCATATATTGCTGATGAAAAGACTTAGCATAATTTAACATCTCTAACATTGAAGTATTCTGGTCATAATGACAAAGCTGTAATATCATCCCTAGTAGTGTAAACTTATCAGCTTTAGTATTAGCCACAGCATTTCTTAAAGTGCCAATCATATCCTCAGCCTGTCCCAAAAATAAATATAAAAAGGTCAAATCCATGTATATCGCAAGAATATTAGGATTAAGCTTGATTGCAGTTTGATAAAACTCAATACTATGCATTGGGTTTAGAGTATAGCGAATCACTGTCGCTGAGAAATAATAAAACTCAGCTTGATCTGGTTTAGATTTAATCGCAATCTCAAGACTTTGCATGACGATGTCTCTATATTGAGCACCTGATACCTTAAATAACGAGAAACCAAACAATGCATATATCCAAGGATCCAGACCCGACTCCTCAACACGTGTCTTTAACAGATTAACAATAGCGAGGTGATCGCCCTTATTAAAGAGCTTCTTAGCTTCTTCAACCAGTGCCAAGTCGCGATTCATATTTATTTCAGTCATTTGCTACAGCTCCTTTCCCACATCCAGGTTAAGGCTTGAGCAAAACTATCTGCAAAATTTTGGGCACTTGTTGCACCATTGATAATATTATTTCTTAGTGTTGATTTGTAATGAACGATACGATCCTTATTATTAGCAAGTTCTACAGCTTTCTCAATATACTCTTGCTCTGAATTAGCAACAAGCTCACTATATCCATTAGCCATAAGCATACCAGCACAAACTCTACTAGAAGTTCTATCTGACATATTAGTGATTACAGGTACACCCATATATAGTAAGTCGGTGGTCGTCGTACCTCCACTGAAAGGAAAAGGATCGAGTGCTATATCTATTCTGTTATAAGCATCCTGAAAGTTAAACTTAGTATCGCCACCCTCCGTTACAATACGATCTTTACTGACACCTAAGTTCTCAAAGCGTTCCTTAACACCTTCAGAAACTATAGGGTTATCAAGATCTGCATATTTGAGTATTAATTTAGAGTCAGGGACTTTCTTAAGTATTGCAGCCCAAACCTCATATACACGATTAGTAAATTTAAGATAGCGATGAAAAGATCCAAACGTAATGTATGAATTAGCTAAGCATGGTGCTTCCTTAATCTTAGGAAGTTCCATAACTTCATCTAATTGAATTTGAAATAATCCCGAATTTAATTTACAGATAGTTTCGGTATAAAATTTTTCATCACCATCTAGCACTTGATATTTGGATGTAATAAAATAATCCATTTCCTTAACACCTGTAGAACCACTAGCAGCAAGCCAGGTAGCTATTACAGGAGCAGGCTTACGGGCAGCCAAACCAATAAAAGGTTCTTGCCTAAAATCATATGCAGCAGTACCAGCTAAGTCTATTAAAATATCAATCTCATCTTGATAAATTTTCTCAGCAATTCCTTCCAAAGAAAGATCAGCATAATTTTCCCATTTCACACAATTACTCACTATCTCATCAACGTAACTAGCATTAATATCCTTGCAATAGCCAGGCAATTCATGGCTAGCTGGTATTTTGGCATAACCATATATCGAAAACTTATTCTTGTCTAAAAATTTACATAAGCCACGAGCACCAGCCCAGTCTGTAAGACTATTACAAGAGAAGAACCCTATCTTAAGATGAGATTTATTTTTATCATATCTATTGGAATCATAAGTGTAAGGTTTTGGTGAATACTTTTGCAAATAGTTTTGATAAAACTGTTTTGCATAATTATGCAGATCCTGCATTGAAGAACTTGTATCATAGTATGCAAATTGCAAAAATATTCCTAACAATTCGTTAGATTTAGTAGCATTTATGCCTCTTTTTAAGGTTGCCAGCATATCTTCAACTTGACCCAAGAAAGAATAAGTAAAAGCTAATTCTATATATAGAACAAATATCTTCGGATTAAGCCGAATAGCAGTCTCGAAGAATTCAAGACTACGTCTATGATTGATAAAAGAACGTACCGCTACAGCAAAGAAATAATAAAATTCAGCTTGATCAGGCTTAGCTTTAATAGCAAGCTCAAGACTTTGAACTACTATATCTTTATATTGTTTTCCTGTTAACTTAAATACAGAATAACCAAACAAAGCATAAATCCAAGGATCAAGTCCAGCTCTTTCTACATGATCTTTCAATAGATGAACCACGGCTTCATGATTTCCTTGATTATAAAATTCTTTAGCCTTTTGACTCAAAGCCAAGTCCGCAGTTAGATTGGTCTCTGTCATGATTTACAAGCTTTCTCCCACATCCATCTTAACGACTCTCCAAAATCAGCAGCAAAATTCTTAGCTGACATCTTGCCATTAACAATCTTATCTCTCAGCTTACTGCGGTAATCAACTATACGCTCTGTGCTATTAGCCAACTCTACGGCTTTATTTATATACTCTTGCTCATTCTTAGCCACTAGTTCATCAAGTCCATTACTGATAAGCATTCCAGCTGCTACACGACTACAGGTTCTATCTGCAAGATTAGTAATAATGGGCACACCCATATATAAGCAATCTATTGCTGTCGTTCCACCACTATATGGGAAAGGATCTAAAGCAATATCTACTTTATGATAAGCACAATAAAACTCATATTTATCTGCTGGCCCATCTAGGATTATTCTAGCCCTATCAATTCCATGTTTTTCAAAGCGTTGATAAATACATTCACTAATACTAGGATCATTTATCATGGCATATTTAAGCATGAGCTTAGAATGAGGTACAGTTTTAAGTATTTGAGACCACACTTTATATAAATCACTATTGAATTTTATATGCCTATGAAAAGAAGCAAATGTAATATATGAATTCTCCAAACACGGTGCTGTATTGACCTCTGGCATAGGCATCACTTCTTCCAACTGCACTTGAAATAATCCATTATCCAAACCGCAGAGCTTCTCATTAAAAAACTCTTGATCTCCTTCTAATATTTGATAACGAGAACTAATGAAATAATCGATCTCCTTTATCGCCGTAGAACCATTACTGGCAAGCCATGTAGCAAGCACTGGTGCTGGCTTCCTGATAGCTAGTCCTATGGGTGATTCTACTGAAGAGTCATAAGCCGTATAGCCAGCCAAGTCTATTAATATATCAATTCCATCATCATGAATAATTTTAGCCAGGTCATCTAGAGGCAAATCACCATAATCCTGCCATCTAACACAGTTACTTTGTATATCATCAACATAGCTAGCTTTAATGTTTTTGCGGTGAGGATCGAGATGTTTTACAGCTGGAGCTTTAGCATAACCATATAAAGAAAACCTGCTCTTGTCTAAATACATACAGAGAGCACGTACTCCAGCCCAATCTGTCAAAGCCTGACAGGAAAAGAATCCTATCTTAAGATGGGGTTTATTGATATCATAACGTTTTAAATCGTATTCAAACTTTTTTGGACTAAATTTTTCTAAATGTTTTTTATAATACAAATCAGAATATTTATATATTTCGTGCATACTACTTTCTGGATCGTAATAAATATACTGTAATAAAACACCAATAAACACTAGATCATTAGTTTGTTGATAAGCTTCCTTCAAAACGCGAGAAACTTCTTCAGCCTCACCTAAAACTACATGGAGCATTGCCAAATCCATATAACATTGACCAAATCTAGGATTGAGTTTCAGAGCAGTTACATAAAAACGGGCACTACTCTGTAAATCAACAAGATAGCGTACCGCAGTAGCAAAAAAATAATAGAACTCAGCTTGATCTGGCTTAGCCTTAATAGCGACTTCAAGACTTTGCATCACCATATCCTGATATTTTCTTCCAGTTAATTGAAATAATGAATAACCAAATAAAGCATATGCCCAAGGATCAAGTCCTTGTTTTTCAACATGTTTATGCAGCAGTTGAACAACAGCTTCATGCTTACCTTGATTAAAAAGCATTCTTGCCTGAGTTACAAAATCTTGCTCTTGATTTAGCTGAATATCGGTCACCAATTGAAATATTCACTTATGAGAAGTATATTTAACGAAAGCTTCTCACCCAAATAACGCATAAGATAATCACGGCAATTCTACCTACGAGTTAGTTATTAAATAGTTCTGTGAACAATAGCTTAGAGGCTCTAATTAACTTGACTGGTCAAAGCTTAAAACACAACTACCTGAAAACTTTAGAAACTAAAGCTAAAGATGCTTTTGAAAAACAAGAATATGCGCGGGTCATAGAACTCTGCAACCAATACATTAAACAGGATCTTAAAAATCCATATATATGTGCATATTTTGGATATAGTGTTTTGAAACTGAAAAGTATTAAAGAATTCAAATTAGCACGTGACTATATACAGAAAGCCATCAAAATGAGTCCTAATGAGCCTTTGTTTTATATTTTAATGGGTAATTTAATTAGAGATGCCGTTAAAACTGATGACTCAATAAACTATTACATAAAAGCATTACAATTAGATGTTAATTCTCATACGGCCCTGTACAATCTGGGAATCGTCTATTGCAGTCTAGGAGAGATAGAGAAAGGGATAGACCTGTTTATCAATGCAATAAGCCTAAATGCCGATCTAAAATATCTTGAAGATTTAAACCATTATATATACTATGATCCAAGATATAAGAATAAGGATTTTCAAAAAGTTGCAACTCTATACTATCAAGCACTTAAAGCCAAGCATAATATTCAACCATATAGCTATACCAATGATAGACTCAATCCCAATAAAACAAAATTGAAACTAGGATTCTTTTGTGGAGAGCATATTGACACTCCTACCTGGCCTTTTCTAGAACAAGTGTTCATCAGAATGAATAAAGAACATTATGAGATTTACGCCTACCTCAAACCTAGAAGATTAGAATATGAAACTCCTGCTGTGCAAAATTTAAGAGTAAAATGTGATAAATGGATTTATTGTCATCAACTATCAACACAAGCAACAGCAGAAATTATTCATAATGATGATATCGATATATTAATAGATCTATCAGGCTATTTGCCTGGCGTATATGGTTTTGATTCAATAGATCCCAATATGAATATTTTTGCTTACAGACCAGCTCCGGTACAAATCACTTGGTATGGCTTCTGGGGCACAACTGGTTTCCCGGAAATGGATTATTTCATCACTTCTAAAGATGCAGTTCCTGAAGATCAAGAGCAATATTTCACAGAAAAAGTTTATAGACTTCCTAATGCTTTACTACATTCTAGTATCGTTGATAAGTTACCAGATATAGAAGAAAGTCCTTTCTTGAAAAATGGCTATATTACTTTTGGATCATTCGCTAGAACCACCAAACTCAATTCTCATCAATTAAAGATATGGGCTGAACTTTTAAACAGAGTACCAGGTTCACAATTACTTATAAAGCATGCCTTGCAACCAATAGAATATATTAGCAAAAGAGTTCGCGAAGAATTAGAATCCCATGGCTGTGATGGCAGTAGAGTACATTTTGAAGACAAACCATGTAAGAGATTTGAGTTTTTAACATCGTATAATAAGGTGGATATTGCACTCGATACTATTCCATTCATCGGCGTGACAACTGCCATGAACGCAATCACCATGGGCGTTCCCATAGTAACTAAGCACGGTGATACCGTTGTTGGTGGCGGCACCGCTAGTATACTTAAAACCTTAGGCTTAGATGAATTTATTGCTCAAACAGATGAAGCATATATTGATATGGCTGTTAATCTCGCTAATAGTCCAGAGAAATTACAAGAGTTTAGAAGAACCCTTCGAGAGAAATCCTACCAGTCCTCTCTCAACGTAGATACTTTTACTAAGGATCTAGAAGATGCTTTTGATTTTATTTGGAAAGATTGCTGCAAGAAAAATATTGAAGTTGGAAATTAATTCGA
>CAYPGT010000033.1:0-9153 GCA_964410425.1 uncultured Gammaproteobacteria bacterium | reverse complement strand
TTCGAGATTAAATATATCCAAAACGAGCAAAGTTACTCTATCTGCGCGAAAGCATGCTCAAGTGCTTCGGTTAAATAAAAATGTCCCTTCTCAGCAAGCATACCGATAACCTTAATATTAGAATAGTTTTCATTTCTCAGTTGCATCCTCAATCCATCGATATGAGATATAGCATCAACGGTAAGATTCGGGAAGCCCCTATCAGTAGACTCAGCCCTAATAAAATTAACCTTATGCTCATCAGTAATGATCTTCATTGCCTTCAATTCCTCAAGAGCAAGCTTACAAGGATCACCTTGATAATCATGTAACCAGAGACTCACACACAGAGGATAGCCATTCTTAGTCACAGAAGCAGGACAATAATTGAAATAATTTACAACCCTAAAAGTATGCATTCCGGGTTTAAAACAATAAGAATAGTAAAGATTCGAAACCTCTGGCGGCTTGTCAAGCAATATATTAACGAAAGCAGACTTGATAAACTCAGGCTTATGGTTAGCCATCGGCAAGCCAAGCTGCTTAGTAAGAACGGGATAGCCTCCATTCCAATATAGATTCTCGATATTATCAATGCAATGTTTTTGACCTTCATGCATAAAACTAAGTTCCTGACAGTCTCTACCGTTTAATTTAATGTCTTCTACACTAGCATTAGTATAAAACTCAACTCCATAAGCCTTAAGCTTATCCATTAAAGTATCAATGACACGATACATGCCAAATTTCTTAGGGTATATTAATCGCCCAGGTCTTAAATAACAAGGTGGCAGTGAAAACTGGTCAGGGAAAGCAATACGCGGTCTTATCGCAGTGGCATTCATCAAACCTTCTACTTCAGCTTCATCAAAAATCACCACTCTACCCACCGGAATTACATGAGTAGCCATAGGATCTAAATTAGCAGGATCAGTATGATAATGCTTCATAACAATATCCTTAAATACGCCCTCGTAGAGAGCCTTACCAAATTTAGCTAGCAAGAAATCCTTAACATTACGGTAGTCTTTTGGATCAACACTATTCTTCAGTTGTAAAAATAAATCACCCAGATACTTAGCTTTAGTAGCATCATCTAACGCCCTAAGATCCACAAATGGTGTATGCACTTGTAGCTTATCATTGTAATAAGTACCTGAGACATCACGTAAACCGCCGCACATATACTCCCACTCATTCTCACCAAGGATATCTATGAAAAGATTATCGATTTCAGGTTTATTAGTTTCAGTATATATATGAACTTCATAATCAAAAACGATATCATCAGCATATCTGAGGCTTCGATATAAACCTCCCATCTCATTAGCTTTCTCTAAAACAATAATGCGATGCTTAGATTGTTTTTTTTCTTTGTAGTACAAAGCCATCATTAACGAAATAATGCTGCCACCGACAAAGACAATAGTTTTTTGTTTTTCTACCACGGGATAATAATATTATTCCACGATTATTCTAGGTTACAAAGCGTAGAATTCTCTAATTTTATAAGACACCATTCGAATCTCTTCCTCACTATGCTGCGGGCTTATAGGTAAATTAAGGATCTCATTAGCAAGGGTTTCTGTTACAGGGAAGTCTCCAATTTTATATCCTAAAGGATGATAACAATTTTGCAGATGTATCGGCTTAGGATAAAGCACATTAGTACTAATGCCATTACCTGCTAGAAATTCCTGTAATTCGTTTCTTTTATTATCCTTGACACGAATAATAAAAGCATACCAAGCGTGCTCATTAACATTAGCGACTTGAGGAAGAGTAATTTCATCTAGATTAGCAAGCTCGCTTAAATATATTTCTGCTAGAACCTGGCGACGCTTATTCCATTCATCTAATCTTTTTAATTTAACTCTAAGAAAAGCTGCTTGCAATTCATCTAATCTTGAATTATAAGCAATATAATCATAATTATTTTTCTGCTCGGCACCATAGTTCCTGAGTACCTTTAATTTAGCTGCAAGCTCACCATCATCAGTACTAATCAAACCACCATTACCAAAGCATCCTAGGTTCTTTATTGGATAAAAGCTAAAAGCCGTAGCATCAGCAATAGATCCTGCTATTTGCCTGTGATAACTAGCACCATGAGCTTGGGCTGCATCACTAAGAACCTTAAGCTTATGTTTTCTGGCGATCTCCATAATCTTATGCATATCTGGCATCTGACCATATAAATATACTGGGATAATAACCTTAGTCTTCTCCGTAATTAAGCTCTCTAACTGCTTTATATCCAAATTATAGCTAGCTTCTTCTACATCGATGAAGACCGGCTTAGCACCGAGTCTAGCCACTGCATGCGCCGTAGCAATAAAAGTATTAGCTGGAAGAATCACTTCATCACCCTCACCAATGCCCCATGCATCTAAGGTCAGCAATAGTGCATCTAGACCAGAATCCACGCCTACTGAGAACTTCGCCCCACAAGACTTAGCAAACTCTGATTCGAAGCTACTAACTTCATCACCTAAAATAAACCAACCTGAATTCATTACTCGAAAATAAGCTTCATCAAGTTCAGTCTTAATCTCAGCATACTCTCTTCTTAAATCCTGTAGAGGGATAGCAAATGAGCGATAGTAATTTTGGCACTTATTCATCTAGATTGTTTCTAACTTATTCTAAGCTTATACACATCCACCGCGACAGACCTAGCTCCAAAGCTCTCCTTCTGAGCTATTAAGGTTTCATTGAAACCCAAAGCTGAATTATCAGTACTAGTACCAAAATCAAAAAATAACTTGGTCTTATAACGATCATTGATCAAATAATCTATAATCAAATCCACGGCACCTAGCTGACGACCAGAATCAGTACTCGATATATACTGGGTCTTAGCGACTGTATCAGTCTCATAGACCAAGACTCCTGCAAGCATAGTCTCTCCTGAATATGCAGCGAATAGTTTTATATTTTCAGGAAATCTACTCTGCAAGAGTTGCATCTCTGCTACATTATGTACAGGAACTGCATCATACTTCTCTTCTAATAAACTTTCCATCATAGAGAAAAAAGTCTCAAGGTCATTAGACTCTCTCACTACTAGTCCTTCTTGTTTGGCTTTCTTAATACAACCTCTTCTACCTTTAGTAAATTTAATAGCATCATCCTGGCGTATAACGCTGCTAATATCCCTCTTAATCACTTCAGCTCCAAGCTTAGTGAGAGCCCAAAGATCATCTTCGCTTGGTCTTTTATGATAGATATGTGGCATAGCTTTATATGTAAGCCATTTAACATTCTTAGACTTCAAGAAATCTATCAAATATTTTAGGATATTATACATTCTTAGAGTTTTAACATCATCACTAACAATCAAGCCCCCAAAAGTTAAGCCCTGATGACTATAGAGCTGATCATCTTTAATGTTAGCCGGAAACAAAGCAATAAGATTCTCGCCTTCATAAAGCATCAAAGAATAATCGCTAAAACGATCAGCATGATATTCCATATAATCGCGCTTAAAGAAGAAATGAGCGTTACGCGCATTAGTCACAAACTCATCCCAGAGAGCCTTGTGCTTAGCTTCATACGTTACTATGGTTATTTCCTTAGTTTTATCGACTACTGTCAAACTCAACTCCTAAGACATTTTTACCCTTTTTATTAGTTAATTCTTCTCAATTCTCTACTTTAACTTATTTGTTTGTGGTTACGCCGCTTCGCGGCGTTTGCGCTGCGCGCGGCCTAATAAGGTACATTTATTAGCCGTCCGCAGGACGAAACGCGCCGAAGGCGCGTAACCCCAAGAAATGAGATTTAGATATAGACTACTAATTCTTAAGTATCAGCAAATCTTCTCTTCTATTCGCCATAGGTAAATCTTCAGCTTGCGGTAGTAAATATGTCTCAAAACCAAAATTTCTATATCTTTGCAAAATACCAAAAATCAAGCCATCATCAATCTTCTCGTAGAACTCAGGAAACTTAGTTGGCTCTGGTGGGGGAGTATCAGTAGTCTTAGTAAACTCATGATGAAAATCAATCCCTGTCTTAGATTGAAAGAAACGATTACGTTTAGTAAGATTCTGCAAATCACCGATCAAGAAGAGCCCACCATAATTAAGCAACTCCAAAACCTTATCAACAAAATTATATGGATTAGAATCCATGGTTATATGATGCATGACACTGTAGGCAATAATCACATCTATCTTGCCATAATAATCCTTAAAGTCCTGAAAATTCTCAGGAAATTTACCAGCAATTTTCTTCACGCAGGGTTTATCAGAAACTAGATTCAACATCTCAGCCGAATCGTTCAGTAACAGGGTTTGATTATAATTCTCGGCATTGTCAACAATGTGATCTACCAAGTCACTACAACCACAACCTATATCAAGCACTGTGAGTCCTTCTCTATTTAACTTAAGCTTTGAATTGATATCTCTAAAAATATTTATTTCTTTGCCTTCTCGATAAGCATCGGGAAAACCAATTTTTTGATAGCGACTAAGGCTAGGATTATTAGCCCTATCTTTAAAACTTTCATATGTAATTCCTTCATAATTATTTTGCGGATTTGAACTCATGGTTTTGGAAAAAAGCCTTGATTACTCGGCAGCTATATCTTATTTCTTCCTCACTATGATGCGCATCTAACGGTAAACTTAATTCTTCTTTGCTGAGTGTTTCTGTTATCTGGAAAGCATCCTCCTGATGACCTAGATTTTTATAGGCAGCTTGCAAATAAAACGGTACAGGATAATGTATATTCGTCCCAATATTATTTTTCTGTAGATGTTCAATTAATTGTTTTCTTAAGTTGTTTTTCACTCTAACAGCAAACACGTGATGAACTGGTTGAGTAGATTCAAGCACAGCTGGTAAAACTAAAGCACTGATATCTTTTAATTCTTGATGATAAATTTTAGCAAGCTCACAACGTTTAGCGTTACAAGAATCAAGCTTAGGAAGCTTCACAGAAAGAAACGCAGCTTGAAGTTCATCAAGTCTTGAATTAGTACCTTGAATTTCATGATGATATTTTATTTCTGAACCATAATTTCTTAACTTAGCAATCTTTCTAGCTAACTCAATATCACTAGTAGTGATCATGCCACCATCACCAAAAGCCCCAAGGTTCTTAGTTGGGTAGAAACTAAATCCAGCAGCATGTCCCAATGATCCTACCTTACGTCCCTTGTAACTAGCACCATGAGCCTGCGCAGCATCTTCAAAAACTTTAAGATTAAATCTGTCAGCTAGATCCATAATTGGATCCATATCAGCTGGCTGTCCGTATAAATGAGTAAGAGCAATAGCCTTAGTTCTGTTAGTAATGGCTGCTTCTATTAGCCTCGGATTGATATTATAAGTTGCTTCATCTATCTCCACTAGAACAGGTTTAGCTCCTAGATTAGAGACAGCAAGCGCAGTAGCAATAAAACTATTAGCAGCCACTATCACTTCATCACCAGGACCAATATCCCAAGCCTTCAATGTTAGTTCTATAGCTTCTAGTCCATTAGCCACACCTAAAGCGTGTTTAACACCACAATATTGTGCAAAACTATTTTCAAACTTAACTAATTCTTGTCCAAGAATATAATTAGAAGATTTCATGACACGCATATATGCTTGATCCAATGCCAATCTGGAATCCTCATAGGCTCTATCCATATTTAGATAGGATACTTTAGAGATTGCTATAGATTCTCTTTCAAACTCTAAGAACTCTTTATAGTCACGAATATAATCTGTGACATCATACTCATCAGATGCTAGAACCAAGCAAACTGCATCTTTAGAGAAGTTCTTCAGTATGCGCCAATGTCCCGGAGGCACTTTCAGACCTTGTTCTGGGCTATTAAGGGTGAAGCTATATCTATTACCATGACCTTGAAGATCAATTTCAAAACTACCTGATATAGGAATAATAAACTGATGCAGTGCCTTATGAGCATGAAAGCCCCTCACTTCATTTTCTCTCAATCCATGAATATAATAAATTCTTGATACAGTGAAACCTATTTCCTTAGAAGCTTCTGCCACACCAATAGAACCCTTACCCATTTCACAATGAATAGTTTTAATAGGTACTAGCTTAGGTTCTAAAGCAGGATCTTTTAATGCTACGGGAACTTGATTTATGCAAGTTTCAAAGCTTAGTAAAAATTCAATAACTCCATATCCAGGCTTGAGCTTGGTGCCCTTTTGCCAGGATTGAGGGATGGGCAATTTAGATTTGCGTATTGGTGGATTATACATTAACGAATACTCGATTACATAAGCATTAATCGGCAATTAGCTCTAAAACTTTCTACCCTTCTTATATGATTATTCTGTAGACTCTTAGAATTAGGGTATCAACCATCGTAGGGATATTTAATTAGTCCAATCTACATACTTTTGTAAATTAATTTGACCGAAAAAGCTTCGTGATACTCGGGGTCTCTCTTTGCTCACTTACGTTCACAAAGAGACACACTCTCGTTTATTGCTCCGCTTGTTCAGATGTGAATTTATTCGAAAATTTCATTTCTATTCTGGGCTATTTATACTAAACTAAATAGTGGATAAACAATGCTTACTGATAAACGACAAAAGAAGATTGAAACAGTCATATCCCAAAGACAGCAAGCGATAGTGGTTCTAGAGGATATCCATGATCCACACAATGCGCAGGCTGTGATAAGAACCTGCGATTGTTTTGGAGTACAAACTGTCTATTTTATTTTTGAGAAGGAGAAGGCCTTTGATCCTAATAAAATTGGTAAGCTCACTTCTAGCTCTGCAAATAAGTGGATAGATTATAAGATTTTCTCTTCTACAGAAGCCTGTTACCAAGCCTTACGAGATTTAGGCTATCCGATCTTTGCAACGGTGATTAATAATCAAGCTGAATCTATATTTAATGTAGATTTCACTCTGGAGAAGATAGCGATTGCTTTTGGTAGTGAGCAGCGAGGACTATCCGAGAAAGCCATAGCCAATGCTGATCGCCTGCTAACCATTCCTATGTCTGGCATGATCCAAAGTCTCAATCTATCAGTTACAGCAGCCATCACCCTGTTTGAACTTAGCAGGCAGAGACGCTTAGCTGGCATGGAAAATTTCGCTTTAAGCCCTCAAGAACAAAAAATGCTAGTAGAGAGTTTTAGCAAGAGATAATTTTTTGAAGAAATAATTTGATAAACAAGCTTCGCAGGACTCGAGCTGTCTCTTTGCTCACTCATCGTTCACAAAGAGACACTCTCGTCCAATTGCTCAGCTTGTCCAAATATCAAATTATTTCTTCAAATCAGTTTTGTAATAGTAGCTAGATTTCAATCCCTAAAGGTACTCATAGCAAATACTGTACACCCCCTCTCTGAGAGTAACTTAGCCAAGGTTCTTAAATGCTTATGCCCAATGACAATAGGATGCAGTCCAGACTTAAACTTAAGGAACTCATCAGCAATAAACTTATCACGCAGTTCGCTCCAGTCTTGAGTTTTAATTCTAATCTTAGTAGTGATGAACTCTAACTCAGGATAGCGTTTGGCTTCTAGAGTAGCGTATAGGCGAGGGATTTTAATGCGCAACGCTGCATCTTGCAAGGACCTATCTAGTTCAATATTCATAAGCTTATAAAGCGATGCTATAGGACTGCGAATAATAACTCTCTGATTTATCAGCGGTGTGAGGTTAAGCTCTTCTATAACCTGCTCTACTATTAAATCAATCAACTCTAATTTACTTGCATCACAGTCACGTAGGAGTATCCGCAGTATGCGATCATTCTCCTTCACCGGAATAACAGACTCAGTAATCAATGAATTATAAAGAACCGCATAAACTATAAATTGCAAAATAGCACTGAGAGGCTCTGAAGCATAAACATTCAAGTGAGGTTTCTCAGCTTTAATCAAATGCAAGACAGCTTCTAGTGGATGGTGTCCCTTCAAAGCAAAATCATCCTTAGAGTAATCCTTATAATCATCAGAGTAAAATATCTTAGAAGAACCTTCCTTAAGAGCATCCCCAAGAATCAATTCCTGACTAGAATATAGAGTGATCAAGAAATCAATCAAAGTTCTACTAGTTCGAGAATAGCTTATGCCCTTAAAGTTATCTCCTTGATGCTGCTCACCTATCAAGATAGCTATGGGTTTATCATTCTGTCCTTCACGCTGTTCCAAGAGAAACATAGGCAAGGCATTATCCTTAGAATAAGAGAAATCTCGAACCATCTTATCCACAAGCTTAGCTAACTGATGAAAGCTCATATCCGGATTCTTATGAGCATCGTAATCCTCTGGAATACCGTTCTGTGACAAGTATCTCGTGTCTATCTCTTGCTTCAGCTCTTTTAATCTAGTGTTCATAGACCCTTTAACATCATCTTAACCTGAAACTGCTACTAATCAATAGGGGTTATAAGAACCCTGGAGATTTATTTATGGTAAGCGGCGTAGGTAGTGGTTCAGCAATACCAACAGGTATTAAAAGAGATCCGGGAGCAGCAGCAACGACTACTGGATCTACAACAAATACAAGTACAACAGGAACTAACAGCAACAGCAGCAGTAGCTCAGCAGATACAGGCAAAGCAGCACTAACACCTTTCTGGGCTAAAGTACAAGAGGAAACAGAAGCAGCTAATGCTGCTAGAACTAGTCAACTTGCAAGTTCTGCCATACCACCTCAACAACCACAACAACCGAATCAAGCATGGATGTCAGCGTTAGGCGGTCTAGGCAGTAGCTTGGGTGGCTTAGCTCAAACATTAGGTGACGCCATCAAGAAAGGTGGCAGTGGCTCAGGTGGTGGAAGCAATGGTAGCGGTGGAAGTAATTCATCTGATAATAAGGATCAACTAGCTCAAAAACTTCGCGAACTAGAGGGTGCTGACAAGAAAAAAGGAGAAGGTGCTACTAAGAATGAAGGCACCAATACAGCTCCAGAGCCAGGTCCAGAGAGAAAACCAGAACAAAAACTAGGACAGAATACAGAGAAATCATTACCAGAGATAGAGATAAGCTAGCACTTAAATAGTTTTGAGTTGAATTATTTTTTAAATTTATAATCCAAAGATTAACTAATCTCTACTGTTAATTTGTCTTCAGTTTCTTGCTGCTTACGTTTCTCGGCATCAGTAGGTTTATTATCAGCGATTAAAGTAGTTGTATCTTTTGTATCTGCTGGTTTGTCAACACTACTTGTACG
>CAYPGT010000032.1:0-23920 GCA_964410425.1 uncultured Gammaproteobacteria bacterium | reverse complement strand
GTCCAAATGATTCCATAAACAGCTACTACTTTAATGAAGACAAAGTACACCTCAATGAACCAATCAGTGAATGATTTCAGTATCAGAATACTATTGTCAAAGACCACAAGTAAGCTCAAAATAGTTGAAAGAAAATTGATTAATAAGCTAAATAATTGAGGCAGAAAAAGCGCAATCATATTAAAGAGAATGGCTTGATAGCAGTGGTACTTAACGAAATCCTTAAGGTAGCTTTTTTTGATATTACTAACCACTATCCAAGCGATGGGCACCCAGGTCATTAATGGAAAAAACAATCCAGTATATAACGCTGCACAAATAATTTTATCCTTGGTATCGGGCAGGGTAAAAGACATGATTTTATTATAACTCAATACCTCATTGTCTAAGCTTATCAACAAGTTCGTTATAACTTAAATCACTGAACTCTTTTTCTTGTTTTAGGTTTTTAATCTTAAACTTACCAGACTGTCTTTCATCATTCATGTAAAACACAACCCAATCACAAGCTTTTTTAACAGCTCTTTCTAGTTGTTTTTTGAACTTGGAATTTTCATAATCATATTCAATAACGATATTATGCTTGGTCTCGATTCTCAATCTATGAGCGAGTTTCTGAGCTTCAGCACTAGAATCAGAAATAATATAGGTGCTAATATTTGTTATTTCAGACTGCCCAATTAATTCAGCTAATCTTTCTATGCCTAGTGCCCAGCCTACCGCTGGAGTGCTATTGCCGCCAAGAGTCTCTACTAGATTGTCGTATCTGCCACCAGCGAGGACTGTGCTTTGAGTGCCAAGTGCAGCCGAACTGCTTTTCACTTCAAAGACACAGTGAGAATAATAATCTAAACCTCTAACTAGCTTAGGATCTACGATATATTTAATTCCAAGTTCATTTAATCCAGTTTGTATTGCTGACCAAATAGCCTTAGATTCTTCGTCAAAGTAATCATGGATCACTGGAGCTTTACTATATAATTTTTGATCCTCAGGTATCTTACAATCTAAACATCTGAGTGGGTTTTGCGTGAATCTGCGCTTACAGTCTTCGCAAACTTGATCTTGTAATTTTGATAAAAATTCTTTGAGCGCTGAAATATAAGCTTGACGTGAAGCGTTGTTGCCAAGAGAGTTAATGAATAACGTTAAATCATTTAATCCCAAGTTCTTTAATAAGTCTATTCCAAGTCCAATGATCTCTAAATCTATATAAGGTGCTTGGGCTCCCAGAGCTTCTATGCCAATTTGATGAAACTGTCTGTAGCGCCCAGTTTGAGGTCTTTCATATCTAAACATCGGACCGCGATACCAAAGCTTTTGTGGTTTGCCCTCCCTATCTAAATTGTTTTCGATAAAAGCTCTGGCGATACTAGCAGTAGCTTCTGGTCTTAATGTTAAAGAGCGATCGCTGCGATCTAGAAAGGTGTACATTTCCTTATTGACTATGTCTGAATCCTCACCCACTGCTCTATTGAAAAGTTCACTGGCTTCAAAAATTGGGGTGCGGATTTCTGAGAAACCAGCGCTAGAGAAGATCTTAATAGCTTCAGATTCTATTCTCTGCCAGACGTTAGATCTGTTCGGTAATATGTCCTGAGTTCCGCGTGGAGCAGCAATTTTCATATGATTAGTCTGCCTGGCTTGGGATCCCGGTATAAGCTAGTAAAGTAAAGCTGACACTTAATTGAGTGTTTCTTGCGTCTGCTAATGGATCTTTACTGCGATTTTGGCTGAATCGTTTGTCTTCCCCGAGACCAGAAGCATTAGCACCTTTAGCGATAATTAAATCAGAGACTTCCACTGCTCTGTAGTACATAAGTACATCAGCGAAGAATTTATTATAATCCTCGAATCTACCTTTGGAATCAATGGTGATAACGGTTTTAAGAACCT
This sequence comes from uncultured Gammaproteobacteria bacterium, assembly GCA_964410425.1. Classification (GTDB taxonomy): domain Bacteria; phylum Cyanobacteriota; class Vampirovibrionia; order LMEP-6097; family LMEP-6097; genus CAYPGT01. The sequence goes on along the minus strand of CAYPGT010000032.1, from coordinate 22,024 downwards.
TAGCGTGCATTTCTTCAAGACTTTGATTTTTATTACGCCTTGCGGTTCTGGAGCGAGGTGTAATCTCCTTGCCAGCCATGGTGACAGGAATGGCATCTTTAGGGAGGAAACTAATTAACTCTATATTATTTTTTTTAGCTAATTGCTCCAAATCTCTTATAAGAAATCCACGTTCCTGATGTTCAGGAATCTGAGCTTGTAAGGAAGCTATCTCTTTGTTGAGTAAATCCACAGTTTCTTCAAGTTTTTTGAGTTTTTCTGGAGTTACATTTGGTTCTCTTAACTCCCTTTGATATCTAGCTATATCAGTCTTAATCTGATGATTATCTGCTTGACTAGGCTTAAGTAGGAACCAATAAATGCAAATGACAGCTATTACGCTTAAAACAGCAAGAATATTTTTTTCTCGTTCTTGAAGTATCATCATCATTAGCCATTATATGTTCATCTGCTTGTTATATCAAGGGATTTTAGAGATTAATCTCGGGTATTTAACCCTCTATTAACCTTGGCTGGTTATCCTGCAATTGAGGGACTAAACTATGAGCTTAGAAGGATCACAAATACCAGCAGAGGCTAGAATAGGCCAATTAATGGCGAGAATAGATCATTTATCTGGTGATGACACGAGTGTTGCAGGCACGCAAACTTCACCAGTCTCCGGCAAACAAGCTCAAAATTTTCAAGCAATGGTTTCCCTGATGCAAAGTCAAATGTATGGAGAAGCTTTAACTAATCCTAACGATAAAGAGTCTAGTAATCCTATGGGTTCAATGATGGGCATGAATCCCATGATGTCTGGAATGCCTGGGATGATGGGTGGCGATATGAATTCTATGATGGCAGCCATGATGGGAGGATTTAATCCTATGATGATGTCAGGCATGACAGCAGGTGCTCAAGCTGCTTATAATCCAGCTGCCATGATTAATTCAGAGCTTAATACCACGAATGTATTGATGCCAGTACAGGGCAAGATTTCTAGCGAATATGGTCACAGAGAGCATCCTATCTCTGGGCATGATCATTTTCATAGTGGTGTGGATATAGCTGCTCCTCGTGGTACGCCGATCAGAATGCCTTGGGAAGGAGAAGTGGTTTATGTCGGTAACGTTCAGGGCTTTGGTCCTAACACAGTTATAGTTGCTCACGAGAATCAAGCTCAAGCTGACGGTAAAATTATTTATTCAGTTTTTGGTCACAATGATAATGTTTTTGTTTCTAAGGGACAGCATTTAGGACAAGGTGAGATTCTGGGCACAGTTGGCTCAGAAGGTAATTCTACCGGACCACATTTACACTGGGAGACTAGGGTTGCTGAGCCTGGTTTAAGCGGTACGCAAGTTTTTAACAAACATTTATCTATGACAGTTAATCCCATGAACTTCGCATAGTTCAGACTTGCCCTGAAAGTCCGATAACTGCGTTACGCTCGTCCCTCGGAATCCTCATTGACGACTTAGTCAACTCCGGTTCCTCGGGACTCGCAAGCCTTGTTCTCGAACTTTCATGACAAGTCTTCAGATTATTCTTCCTATCAATCCTTCCTTAGATATGGCTTTATATATTAAACATTTCGAATTTCATTGTTCTTGATTTGGGAGGATAATGGGAAAGGGTATAAATGTTAGCTATTCCAGGATCTTCATATGGATTCGGTCTTCTTAGATCAGGCTTAGAGCGCGTGCTTGCTTCCAGCTCTAGTCTGAGTTCTAAAGCTTCTCAGGTAAAAACCTTAGCTACTGAATCTGGATTATTTTCAGGCTTAAAACAAACTGCTGCTAATATAATTCATCAGCTTAGGTATTGGATTAAACCACTAGTTGCAGCAAGTCCACTAGCTTGGCTGCTATCTTATAGTAAATCTAGAGAGTCAGAAACTCTAGCTAGGATTGACGAAAAATTTTCTGAAACTAAATCTACTGAAGAACTTAGTTCTCATCATAAAGAGCTAGAGAAACAAGGCGTTTATCAGTTTATACCAGCTCAAACTAGTGGCGCCAAACCCTTAGTAGTGGTGGGTTTAGGGACTATGCAGAGTTTTGATAGTAAGGAAGCTGGACTTATGCAGGTAGTTGATCATCTTCGCAAGAATCATCCAGACGTGCATATTTTAGTTCTTAAAGCTCCTGATGCTGCTAAAGCACTTAAGCATTTGTTTTGTGTTGATGAAGATGCTAGTGCTAATACTGATGTCAAAACCAAAGAAAACATCAAGCTAATTGAAAGTGTGATTAAAGGTAAGGGGCGTTTCTCTGGTTTAGAAGTCTCAGGAGTTTGCCCTGTAGGATTCAGTTGGGGAGCTGGGATGCTCTGTGAGATGCGTAAGCAGGGAGTGTTTGATAATTTACGTGTGCCTATTTTAGGAACAGCTACTCTCGATGCAATTAAACCAGGTCTTGAAAATATGGCAGAGGGTTTAACAGAATTAGGGGCTGGCAAGGAACCTAACTTACATATATATCAAGATGGAACTTATTATGGTATCAATGGTGCTTGTGCACAGGGTTTGGGGGTAGAGGATGAAGTCTGCAAGCATGCATCAACAAGTCATGAAGAGATAGACAATGATCCTTGGGCGATTGCTAAGGTATGTAAGTTCTTAGATAAGGTTATATCGTGTAAAGGAAATAATTCGACATCTGGACGAGCTGAGCAACAGACGAGATCGTCTCTCTTTGCGAACGATGAGTGAGCAAAGAGAGAGCGTTGAGTCCTGCGAAGCTTGCTTGTCGAATTATTTACTCCAAGTTATTTCTGCAAAAACCCCAAAACCTTAGTTAGTGCTTGTGCTCTATGACTGAGTTTGCTTTTAATCTCATCGTCTAATTCTGCGACAGTTTTATTTTCCTTAGCATACTCATCTGGCACAACTATAGGATCATAACCAAAGCCATTAGTGCCGCGGGCTTCCCGAGTTATAGTGCCAGTCCAATAATTTTCAGTTTCAAACACCACTTCGCCCTGAAGATTGACTAGGGTTATATGGCAAACAAAACGTGCTTGGCGATTAGGGTTGTCACCAAGTTCTCTTAATACACCTTCTATGCCATTAGCTTTAAGGTAGCGCGCAGAGTATATTCCTGGTCTGCTATCGAGAGCTGATATCTCTATACCTGAGTCGTCAGCAAGAATTAGTGCTTCGTTATTCTGAGGAGCATAATGACTTAGAGGCCCACTAAGAATTTTTGCAGCAGCTTGAGCTTTAATGAGGGCGTTTTCTTGAAAACTAGAACCGGTTTCTTCAGGGTTAAATTCCCCACTATAAACTTCATTTATAGTTTTCAGTATCAAATTGTTCTTAGAATCTAGCTTTGAGTACTCCGCTATACTTTCAAATTCCTTTACTTTTCCCTTATTAGATGTAGCAATTATGATAGTTTGACTCATTTGCTAGAATTGTAACAAAATGTTCCGCACTATTATACGAGAAATAAAAAACGTTAAACACAAAGACCCATCTTGTGAGTTTACTCTTGGGATATTTTTATATTATCCAGGTTTCCAAGCGGTGCTAGCACATCGTTTATTCCATTATTTTTGGAGTTTAGACTTGGGTATCATTTCATGTCCATTAAAGATTCTGATTAGGTTTCTGGCTTATATTGTTAGGATCATTACTAATATTGAGATTCATCCCGCTGCTAAGCTTGGCAAGAATTTTTTTATAGATCACGGTTCAGGAGTGGTGATAGGGGAGACTACTATAGTTGGTGACAATGTCACTGTTTATCAGGGTGTAACGCTTGGTGGAGTTTCTATTAAGCGTGAGAAGCGTCACCCGACTTTGGGTAATAATATTATTGTTGGTGCTGGCGCTAAAGTACTTGGTAATATAAATATTGGTGACTATGTGCAGATCGGCGCTAACTCAGTAGTGGTGCGAGATGTACCTTCTAATAGTACAGTGGTTGGCATCCCAGGACGCATTATTAAAATGAACGGTGATCTAAAAGAAGCCATAGATAACCTAGATCATCACAAGACACCAGATTATATTGGAGCGACTCTTGAGTTAATGCAGAAGCGGATTGAAGAATTAGAGAAGAAACTTAATGAGTGACATAGTCACGTACACTTGAATTCCCTATATCCACATAAATAAACCATGAATTAGCAAAACTATTCTTCACTAGAGAATCTACTACATGTGATAGAGTGGATATCTCCCTTAGCTCTCCGTCATTGCCTTCTACGAAGATTGCTTTAGAGTATTTATTGTTCTCAGCTTGACTTGGATTATAGAAACTATAAGGATTAGAAGCAATGGTTATCGAATCTAAATAGTAGTCAGGGTCTAGATTACGCTTGCGCAGTTCTTGAGATTTCATTGCTATGATCTCTGCGATTTTTTCTTCCATCGTACCGTCGATAGGTTTATCAATTTTCATGGCTTTGAAAATATCACGTTCAATAAATCTTCTAGCTAGGTCTTTGAGTATGACATCTTTCTCATGCATCCAATGTTTAATATGGTGAACGATATTAGTATCATCTACTAATAAAAAATCGGCTACGGTTAGTTTATCAGGTTGTGCCAGCCAATTATAAATTGGCTCTTCAATAAACGACATGCGCTTACCCTTGATAAGAATCTTAGCGCGCTTAAAAAGTTTCAGTAAAAGAGAATCGCTTGCTAAGCATTTTTTGTGTTGATAGATTTGCATGTACATAGAGTAACGAGCATAGAGGTAATCTTCTACTGCAAGCATACCCTTCTCACCACTTACTACCAGGCAATCGTTTTCTAGATTGACTTTGATGCTACTTATAACTCTGTTGAGATCAAAATGTCCATAAGAGGTTCCTGTATAAAAACTATCTCTAATCAAATAATCAAAGCGATCACAATCGAGCTGACTATTAACAATACTAGAGATGAATTTCACGGGGTAAGTTTTATTAAGTACGGAGATTACTTTTTCACTTAATCCAGGTTGATATTCTTCTAAGGTTTTATGGATTTGTGTTTCTTCACTGCTAATGAGTGTCTGAGTCCAAGTCTCATGCATTATATTATTTACTTTCTCGGTGCTATGCGAGAAAGGTCCGTGTCCTATATCATGCAAGAGTGCAGCGATAAGCACCAGAGCCTTGTACTCAGTTGCAGTAGCATCATCAAGAATTAAATCCTGAGAAATTTTTTCAAACATTAGTTTAGCAACATACATCGTTCCCAATGAATGTTGGAAGCGAGATGCTTCAGCACCATGGAAAGTAAACCAACCTGTGCCTAGCTGTCTAATCCAGCGTAGCCTCTGGAACTCTTTAGTATCGATTAATTTGATAATTAAATTCTCAACCGGGTCATCGCTGTTTAAGCTAATCTCCTGGTGTACGGGGTCTCTATAAGTGCGACTCATGTTTATATTGTAATCTTGCTTCGGCTTTTATATTAATTTCTTCTAAGTAAATTGATTATGGCTGATAACCTCGTCTTAATAGTTTTCTGATATATATATCTCAGCTTGGGGCAATGATAGCCCAGATTCATTCCCAAGGCTTATGTAGGACTAGTAAAGCCAAGATCGCTGCGTGTTGTATATGGTGTAAGTCGATCTTGGTATAGTCTTTTTTTATGGAAACGTTTTGACTTCGCACGTTTCCGTTTCTTTTTCAAAATAAAAGCTAGTTTAATGCTCAAATATTAAAAAAATATTACTAAAGTATTGCTGTAATACGCATTGATTTCTTTATATTTTTGTTATAATGTGATTATAAACATAGTATATCTACAGAGAAGCTGTTAATACACTCCATTTTTGTGGAATAAAGTTAAGGTACGGTTAATGCATTTTTAGGGCCATTTGGGCTTTAAGGTCGAATCTCCAGTAATATCAAGGAAAAAGAATTTTAAGATATTTTGCAATTCGTTATCAACTATAAGAAGCTTGTGACGTTGTATTTTTAAGGAGAACTTGTATGGTAGATTTTAACAATATAATGAGCCTGCTTTCAGGGTATGCTGCACAATCTCAAGGTGCAAGCAGAAGAATTGTTGAGGATAAAAGTCCATTAGCTAGGTTTAAGCAAGCAAGTGCACCAAGAGATTCGTTCTCATCAGAAGCAGATACCATCGGTAGAGCATTAGCTGCGCCTCAGAATGGAAATACTATAGTTCCTATTAGAGGAGATGCAGGACTCAGTGTTTTCTCACAAGCTTTAAGGCAGTCAACTAGACCAGGTTTTACTGCATCCGCATAAATTTTTCTTAGACTCGTAAATTTACATCCTATTTGTAAAAAACCCGGAGAGAATATCTTTGGGTTTTTTGTTTCATAATCCTCTGTTAAACAAGTTTTGTTAAGCTTCAACTAGACATCAAAAACCAAGCCACTAATGCTTTATATAGCAAGAGGGAATTAACAAAGGAGTTTATTTCATGGATGGAGTCAACAATAATTTAAAAATTAATCAAAGTGGAGACGCTAACTCTTTATCAGAAACAAAGCGAACTCCTAAACAAACTCGAGCAGCTATTTCTGATGCACAAGTAGTATCAGGGGCTGAGGCAGGTACTGCTGCAAGATTGCATGTAGCAGGACAAATCAATCCTAAAAGTCCTGATGAAATAGAGGTAGCTACTTTAGGCATAGTTAAAGTTAGTGATGAACAACTAAGAAGTTTTGCAGAAAGAGTAAGTGGTGGAGTGCTAAGACAAGAAGCACAGATTCTTGATGCAGTGAATACTTTTGCAGGTAAAGATAGAACCCTTAGAGATATTGTAAGTTCTACGTTATTAGCCATCTAGATATTTTTTATTAACTAGTTCATCAGGTAAGTACTGTTGTTCAACCCAGTTACCTGGATAGTCGTGAGGATATTTATAACCTGTTTGAGGATTGATTCCTACATTATTAGATTTAGCTGGACAGCTGTGAATATGAATATTACGTAGGTGCTCAGGTATTGCGTAAGGAGGATGATTTTCACAATCGTTCATAGCCTTGCCCAATGCTTTATAACTAGCATTAGATTTAGGGGCTTGAGCGATATAGACCACAGCTTCAGCTAGTGGAATGCGAGCTTCTGGCATGCCTAGCTTAAGAGCTGCATCGTAAGCAGCGTTAGCGATGACGAGAGCTTGTGGATCAGCGATGCCGACATCTTCTGCTGCAGTGACTAAGATTCTGCGGCAGATAGCTTCTAACTCGGCACCAGCATGCAATAAACGAGCCAGCCAATATAGAGAAGCATCTACGTCCGAGCCACGCAAGGATTTCTGTAGAGCGGAAACACAATCATAGTAAGTATTAGGATCACCAGAGAAAAATTTCTTACTGATGATTTCCTTGCAGAATTCTTCTGTGATACTTTCTGAAGAGTTATTGATTAGAAGTTCTAGATTAGTAAGCAGATGGCGAGCATCTCCATAACTGGATTTGATGAGATAGTCTTTCGCTTCTGGCTCTATTGGCTTAGAAGAGCTAGCCAGTGCTCTATCTATAAGTAGAGCGAGATCAGCGTATCTATGGGGTTTAAGCTCGAAACATATAGTGCGGCTAAGTAGAGCTTTATTAATACTGATAGCAGGATTCTCAGTGGTAGCGCCGATGAAGATTAATATGCCGCGTTCAATGGCGTTGAGTAATATATCCTGTTGATTTTTATTAAAGCTATGAACTTCATCTACGAAAAGCAAAATACTATTAGGCATACGTTCAGCACGTTCAACTATCTCACGCAGATCCTTCACTCCTGAATTGAAAGCTTGGAGTTTGATAAACTCACGCTTAGAGTGCTTAGCAGCTAGATGAGCGATAGTAGTTTTACCAGTGCCAGGCGGTCCCCAGAATATAGCGGATTGTTTTACTCCGGACTTAAGCCAATTAATGAAGGCTGGATTTGATTTAATAACACCAACTAAATCTTCAAGAGAATTCGGTCTGAGCTTATAAGCTAGCGGTTCAAACTCGGTGCTTTCTGAGTAGAAAATATTGGATTGAGAGAGCATTGCTTCTAATTATAGCTTAGAGGACTTTGCTTATATATTGTTGCCAAACCTTATAATTCTCATCTAGATTGCTTTGGGGTTGAAACACTCGCTCTGCTTTAAGTTTAAGCTCTATATCTCCGGTCATCTTTGCGACTCCAAGTGCAGTCATCTCGGTTTCGGTGTAGCGTTGGACAGGAATTTGCAAGAGATCAGCTTGAAACTGCATAAGAGTATCATTTTTACTGGCACCGCCATCGACATTAAGATGAGTGATCTTAATGCGTAGTTTAGGATCTAAGGCTTCGATGACATCGCGTACTCTATAAGCGATAGACTCTAGTGCAGCTCTGGCGATATGAGCTCTATTAGTACCCCTAGTCATGCCAAATATAGTACCGCGCACGTCTCCACGCCAGTAAGGCGCTCCTAGACCAGCTAATGCAGGTATCAAATATACGCCGCCATTATCAGCAACTGAATTAGCGAGAGCTTCTATGTCGAAACTCTTCTCAATAAATTTAAGTTCATCTCTTAGCCACTGTACTATAGAACCACCAACAAAAATACTACCTTCAAGTACTAGTGCTTTCTCAGATTGAGTTTTATAACCTGAGCTTTTTAATAAGCCTTCATTATCATTTACTATGGAGAAGGACATTTGATCTCTTTCTCCGCCTAATTGAGTTTTACTTTGTTCTTTAGTATTGAGTATCGAGCTTTCAATCTTAGTACCATATGGCAACATTACGAAGGTCCCTGTCCCATAAGTACACTTAGCTTCTCCGTTATAAGCATAGAAGGCTGCCTGTTGATCTCCCAGAACAGCTTTGATAGGAAGTTCATGTCCGAGTAAATCTTGGAATAATGGGCTAGAACCGAATTCACCATTACTTGTCATAAGCTTAGGTAAAATATTCGGAGAAATATTTAAGTGCTTAAGTATTTCTATATCCCATTGATCTTCATGGATATCATAGAGCATAGTGCGAGATGCGTTACTAGAATCAGTTAGATGTTCTCTACCCAAAGTTAGATTCCAGATGAGCCAGCTATCTATTGTGCCGAACATAATTTCATTGTGAACAAAAGGCACTGTGGCATGGTTTAATATCCACTCTATTTTAGTTGCAGAGAAGTAAGCATCAACTAATAGCCCCGTCTTACTCCTTATGTAATCGGTGAAATTCACACCAGAGATTTTAGTTTTCTTCAGTTCTTCGCATCTCTCGGTAGTTCTACGGCATTGCCATACAATGGCGTTATAGATTGGTTTACCTGTTCTTGGGTTCCATATGATAGTAGTCTCTCTTTGATTGGTTATAGCTATACCTGAGATGCTTTCTTTAGTAATTTTCCCTTCGGCTAAATTTCTGCTAATGATTTCTCTGCAGCAAGCAAGGGTCTTCTCCCAGATCTCCAGAGGGTCATGTTCTACCCAGCCAGCTTGCGGATAATGTTGGGTGATGTCTTTTTGGACTATATCAAGAATTGCGCCAGATGAACTTATTAGTAATGCTCTGGTGCTAGTAGTTCCTTCATCGATAGTGAGTACATATTTCATCAAGTCCTCAGTAATTATGAATTATAGCCAGCTATTAATACTTCCTCTATAACTCTGTCTCGCTGCCTTGCCACAAGCTCAAACTCTTCAGTTAAATGATAGCGTATGGTTTTGATTATGGCTTTATCAACTTGATCTCTGCAGAGTCCTATGGTTAATCTTCTTTCGAGTATGTCTTCTACGGTAAAGGCTTGTTCATATCTTATGGCATAGACTATCTGTGCTTCTATATCTTCAAAGTCTTTATTAATTTTGTTTTTTAATAGAGGATTCTCTAAGGTTAAATCTAAAACCTTATAAGTATTAGTTCCGTAAAGCATGAGCAAATGTAGGATAGTATGAGCATCTACGCCATACTTAGAATTATAATCTCTGCTGATTTCTTGTACATAACTATAGAAGTCCATGTCTTCAGGATAGTTGCAACCAACGGTTCTTCTTACAGAAGTGTAGGATTTATGAGAGGAGAATTTATTTACTAATTCTTCAGCTAAGCTTCTGAAGGTTGTGAGCTTACCGCCTACTACTGAATAATAGTTAGCTAAGCCTTCTTTATCGTGATTTATAGCAAAATGTTTTCTGGTAACTTTCCCGGCAGACCCAGATTCTTTAGAAACATAAGGTAGAGGTCTAACTCCACAGAAGGTCTTCACTATAGAATCGTTTACCAGAGTAGCTTGCGGGAATAAATCGTTGACTTCGTTTAATAAGTATGTGATTTCTCTTTCGGAGACATGTAATTTATCAAGACTTTCATCTTTCTCTAAAAATATATCAGTGGTGCCGATCAAATATAAATCGTCATTCATGCCTAGCTTGAACGGCAATATAAAGAAAGGTCTACCATCTAATTTAGCTTCATTATAGATGCCAAACTGAGTCGGTGCCCCAGGGAAAGGCTTGACTACTATATGTGAACCTTTAGTACCGCCTATTCTGCGCTTAAGTTTAGTGGAGATAGGGAATTGATCTTTTTCTTTAAGCCATTTGATATCGTCATCAAGCCAAGGTCCTGTAAGGTTTACAATGTTTTTACCATAGACAGTGAAGGGTCTGCGACCATTAAGAGTGTCCTTAAATTTTACGCCTTGAGCATGATACTTACCATGGATCTTAGAACAGATTACTTCTGTTACTTCGCAGTGATTTAGACAAATAGCACCACGTGCTTCTGCAGTTGCTATATTCTCTAAGACCAGTCTTTCTGCGATAGGTACTTGAGCATCATAGTAAAATACAGCACCCTCAAGTCCAGTGGTCTTAATACCAAGTTCTAGTGTTGGAATTTGTTCTTTAGTTATTTTTTGATATGGTTTAAGACTTTTACCTGATGAAAGCCAGTCATAGAGCCACATTCCTATATTAAGCTTGAATAGATTAAATTTATTACCTTCGTAAGCTGGAACTAGTAAACCCAATGGATTAACTAAATGAGGATAATTTTTGAGAAGAACCTCTCTCTCTTGCAGGCTTTCATAGACTAGATTGAACTCAAGATGCTCTAAGTAACGCAGCCCGCCGTGAATTAAACGAGTTGAGTGTGACGAACAACCCGAAGCAAAGTCATTCTTCTCTACTAATAGAACTTTAAGTCCACGCTCTGCAGCATCACGTGCTATGCCAGCACCGTTAATGCCGCCACCGATAATGATGAGGTCAAAATTTTGTTTTAGGTCATATTGATCTAAGCGAAATTCTATGCGCATGAGGGAAGCCCTTATAATTCCTTTATGCCCAAGGGTTTTTCAGGAGAATGGGGGATATATAAGATATTCATAGCTTATTATCCTAAAATCTTGATATTAAACGCTATTTTAGGTATAATTTTATGTATAAACCCATAATTTTAAGGAATATAATTAAGGAATGTTAATTTTAAGAAAACAGCTAGAAAATCTCAAACAACTATTATTGCCTCAAAAAGTGATTATTCTTTATGGCCCAAGACAAGTAGGAAAGACTACTCTTTTAAAGGAATATCTCAAATCATGTGAAGAGGAATATGTATTTTTTAATGGTGACGATTTTGAACATCAGGCATTGTTAACACCATCAACAGAAAAATTAAAATCATTAGTTGGGAAAAGAAAACTTTTAGTGATTGATGAAGCACAAAAAATTGATGATATTGGTTTGGTTTTAAAAATTTTGGTTGACCAAATAGAAGGTCTCAAAGTTATTGTTACAGGATCTTCAACTTTTGATTTAGCTAATAAAATTGATGAACCACTTACAGGAAGAAAGAATATTCTTCTTGTTTTCCCAATAGCACAGATGGAACTTGCTGCAATTGAAACTAGATTGAATACAGAAAGTAAACTTGAAAACAAATTAATATATGGTTCATATCCAGAGATTTTGATCATTGAAGATATTCTTCAACGCCAAGAAAGGTTAAAAGAGATAGTCAGGTCGTATCTTTTCAAAGATATCTTAGAACTAGATGGACTCAAACATTCAAAAAAGATATATTCTTTACTACAATTATTGGCCTATCAATTAGGTAGTGAGGTTTCTCATAATGAGTTGGGTACTCAACTCAGTATGGATAATGAAACAGTTTCTAGATATTTAGATTTATTAGAAAAAGCTTTTGTGATTTTTGAGAGAGGCGGGTATAGTACAAATTTAAGAAGTGAAGTTAAAAAAACAAAAAAATATTATTTTTTTGATCTTGGTGTACGCAATGCCATTATTAATAATTTTAATTTCTTTGATCAAAGAGATCCAAAGGAGGCAGGCATGCTTTGGGAAAACTATATTGTTGTGGAGAGGATGAAATTTAATGAATATACTAAATTTAAAAAAGGAACAGATCCTAAGAGCTATTTTTGGCGTACTTATGAACAACAAGAAATTGATCTTATAGAAGAAGTTAATAATCAACTATATGCATTTGAAATAAAATGGAATAAAGAATATCAAAAACCACCTCTAGCCTGGGAGAAAAAATATCCTCAATCTAGATACTTGCTTATTAATAAAAATAACTATTTAGATTTTATTGGTGCAAATGGCGAAGAATAATATGAAAAAACTGACTTTGAAAGAGCAATACTTTAAAGATGTCCTGCACAAATATAATCTTTATGACGGATTAATAGTCTGCGGTAAAGCATCCTCATATATATTTAGATCAATGGATGAAAATTGTACTGAAAAGTTCATGTATATTAATCCAGTAACTAAGAAGGGGACTACTCAATCTAGTTTGGCTTATTTAGCAAACATGTTATTAGTTTCAGGAAGTAATGATTATAAAAGTAGATTTTTAAGTCAAGAGATTAATTTTTTTGAAGAACTGAACTATCTCTATACAGAAGAGCTCATAGAACATATGGCATCAGAAGAAATAGAATCTTTGTCATCATCAGATCAGTTGAATTTACTGATGCTTAGAATGGCAAAAGAACAAATTAGTTTTCAATTTTCCATCCCTGATAGATTTGCACGGTATTGGGTAATTTTTAGAAAGTTTATAAAAGAAGAATACAAGGATTTTTTTAAAGAGCAAACAGGATTAACAACAGAAGAATATTTGAAACTAATAATTTGTGTCAGTGCCATGTCTGCTGATACCGCCACTATTCATAGTATTGAGATTAGTGAGGATATTGCACAAAGTCATTTGGGGTCATTCATTACTAAGGACAACATACTTAAGTTTATAAAATCTCTTTCTGCAAATTATAATTTATTGAGAGAAACTGATCAAGAACTGAATCAAGGACTATTAGAACATTTGACTAAGCTTCGTTTTAATCCATTAGATAAATATCCTATAGTAAAAATTGATCATAAATACAGAGGGCAAGCTATGTATATTATTCCCAACCAAGTTATTTTTTATAGAACAGCTATGAATTTATTTTGGTGGTTTCATGGACATTATGAAAAATTAGATCAGTATAATAAAGTTAGCTTCAATTCAAAAGATAGTCAGACAAAGAAATTTCGAGATGCTTTTGGATTAGCTTTTGAAAAATATGTTGGTTATTTATTGAAGCAAATCTTTGGCAGTAAGTGTAGCGAAGGTGATTTTTCATATAAAAATAAGTTGGGAAATGTAGTTAAATTTTCAGACTACTACTTAGATTTTGGAGACAAAATATACTTAATTGAGGTAAAGGCTTATCAATATAGTTTAGCTGCCGGGCAACTTGATCTGAATGCAGTTCAAGAAGCTAATAAAAGAATCGCAGAAGGCTTTGGACAATTGCTCATTATTATTAATGATATACATTCTTTACAAGAGCCAAAATTACAAAAGTTTAAAAATAAACAACTAATCCCCTTATTGATCACTATGGATATGTCATGGCTTGACATGAGAGTAGAAATTGGTCAAACAACATTATTACAGGATAGTCTTGTCCAAGTTGAATCCTCAGACCAAAAATATATAAGACTTGCTCAATTCAAGCCTTATATTATTAATATAGATAGAGTTGAAAGTTACTTTAATGCTCTCAGGGACAATAAGGCTACTTTAGAAGAACTTTCTCATCATATTGGTGAGGTGAATTTTGAAGTGTCATCAGAAGAACACAAACGTTTTGTTCAGGGTAATGATTTTGCGTCTCAAGTATGGAGTCAATTATTAAAATGATCAGAAAATCTAGCTTCTCTCAAACACCGGAATCTCTTCTAGCTTAGTCTCAAGTTTAATCACTTGCCCACCTTGGAATTTTTCACCACTAAAGTAATGAGTCCAAGTGGTATTTTTGCCTGGCAAATATATTTCTCGGATATTGGTTTCAGAATTTGGTTTATAGACAGGTGCTACGAGAAACTTATCGCCAAACATATATTCAAAGCTCTGCTCATAAGTATTAGGATCGTCTTGGAAGTCATAGACAGTAGGACGCATGATAGGGATACCTTGTTTAGCGGATTGTTTAGCAGCTTCTTTTATATAGGGAATTAATTCTGTGCGTAATGCCATGAACTTCTGGATAATCTTAAAATGTTCAGGATGAGTTGAGGCGTACATATTAGGCTCAGTTGGAATTGACTTATAAGAATGAATACAGAAGCGTGGAGTGAAGACTCCGTTCTGAATCCAACGTAGTAATAATTCTGAATCTGGAGTATCTCCCCAGAAACCACCTATATCTACTCCCATATGAATTAAGCCTGAGAGTCCGCAAGAGGAGAGAATAGCGTTATCGTATTGTAAAGATTTCCAAGAAGAATAATTATCACCAGTCCAACTCTGAGCGTACTTCTGGATGCCGGCATAACCACTACGTGATAGAACCCAATCAGAGCCAGCTTCCCAAGCAAGTTTAGCCATGATGATTTGCATCTCCATAGTATGCCCCGAAGCAGAATGCGGTTCAAAAATCTCATACTCATTATTGTCGTTCCAAACACCACGTACACCATTGTCTAAAATATATTGTCGTAGTTTTTCTTTCCACCAAGTTTGTGTGGCTGTTTTGCGGAAGTCTAGGTATGAGCCCTGTCCACCCCAGTAATCGACAATCAAAGGTAATGAATGACGAGAATGTTCTACGAATAAATTTAATTTACAGGCTTCTTGATACCAAGGATGAGTGGTAAGTAAAACAGGTTTAACATTAGCGCAAAGTTCTACTCCTAAATCTTTAGCTTGTTTGGAGAATGCTTTAGGATCAGGAAATTTCTCTTGATTCCAAATAAACTGTTGCCTCTGACCGTTAGAGTCTTGAATATAACCAGAAGAGAGATGAAACGCTGTTGCTGAGATGTTTTGAGATGAGAAACGTTTAAAAGCATTTAGTAAATTATTCTCAACTTTCGACGAAGCTGTAGAATCATTCTCTGTATACGACATTCCTGATGCTAAATATCCATAAGTAAAACTTGGCCACTCTGGAGGTTTACCTGTGATTTCTAGGTATCTCGATACCACATCTTTAATCGCTGGACCTTGAATGAAATAGTAGTTTAATTCACCACCACTAGCACCGAAATAATAATAAGGACTAGGTTTACGTTCTCTACCAAAGTCAAAAAATTTCTCATGAAAATTATCAAAAAATATTCCGTGTGCTTGCTTAGATACTTTGTCTAAATGTATGAAGAAGGGTATGTCCTTATACAGTGGATCAGTTTGCTCAGAATCATAGCCAAGAGCATCTATGGGTGCATTACGAAACCTGCGTCCCCAGCGATTTATAGAACCCGTTTTATCGCCTAGTCCGTAGATATAAGGTGGATTTTTGAGATCGTGGAATTGTTTATAGCAACGGATTTCAGGAGAGCCATAATCTAATTCCCCACTCCAAAACCCAAGTCCTGGCTCATCAGAACTTAATAAGTTTCCAGTGTTATCGAAAATTTGTATTTGTAAAGGGCTTGCTTTAATTTTAATTTTTAAGCTCGCTGTACTTAACTCAGTGCTGGATTGCGATACTGCAATGATGGTGGAACTATTAAAATTACTAAACTCTAAATGTTGATTAGGTTTCTTGATATCAAAACTTGCATCAAATGAATAATGGAAGCGGATAATATTTTCGGATAATAAAAGAATAAATAAGTAGAGTTTCTTGCTAGAACTATGAGTTAATGTCGACCTATATAAATTAGTGTCGAGCTTCTCTAGACCGGAGGCTTCCAGGCGATTTTTGAGGCCGTATTGAGTGTTTTCGCTAGGCATCCGCTACATTATTCCCATTCTGCTATAATACATATTAATGTTAGGTACCAATAAACAGGCAGAGTCTTTACTAATTGCTCAAGAAGTCTTCCAGACTGAGATCGACTCTATTATTGCTGTTAAAGATATTCTTGGTGAAGAGTTTAATAAAGCAGTAGAGTTGATCCTTAAAGTAGAAGGCAGAGTAGTAGTGACGGGCATGGGTAAGTCTGGTCATATCGGAGCTAAGATTGCTGCGACTCTGGCAAGTACTGGTACACCATCGTTCTTCGTGCATCCTGCAGAAATGGGGCATGGCGATTTAGGAATGCTCAAAGCTTCTGACTTAGTCATAGCTTTAAGCTTCAGTGGTAACACTGAAGAATTACGTAAAATTCTTGCTCCAATTAAAAAGCTCGGAGTGCCGTTAGTTGCTATCACTGGTGGTAAGGAAAGTACACTCGCTGGTTTTGCTGATATTGTTTTATACACCCCCATTACTAAGGAAGCATGTCCATTGGATTTAGCGCCGACTTCTAGCACTACTGTGGCTTTGGTTATGGGTGATGCGCTTGCAGTGGCGTTAATGAAGCATAAGAATTTTCAAGAACAGGATTTTGCGCGTTCACATCCCTTGGGCTCTCTTGGTAGAAGCTTTGTGCAGATCTCTGAAATAATGCGCGCCAAAGAAATCCCACAAGTAGCTTCTGAAGCAGATTTCAAGACGGTGTTGGTAGAGATCAATTCCAAGAAGTTTGGCTTCACTACTGTTATCGACGCTAAGAAACAAATTGTTGGCACTATTACCGATGGAGATTTGCGCCGTGCTCAGATTAAATATGGCCCGGAAACTTTTAATAAAAAGGCCATTGATATTATGAACTTGCAACCTAAACTGGTGAGCCCAGACACTTTGGCTACAAGAGCGGCTGAAATCATGAAAGAACACAGGATATCTAGCTTAGTGGTAGTAGACAGTGACTCTAAGCCTATTGGTATACTGGACTTAAAGGATATGCTGGCAGAAGGCTTTGTCATATAGTGGTAAAAAACACCTGATTTTTGGTAAAATGTAATTAGATGAAACTATTTCAACTAAATTTCTTCGGAATATTAATTTTATTACTGTCCATAGTTTTATTAGTGGGTGTGCCTAGTTTCTTAATTCAAGCAGTTTGGAATTCTACTTGCGCTACTAGTATGGAGAGAGACCTCAGTATTGATCTATGGCAAGCAGCACTTCTATGGGGCGCTTTAGTTGCAGCTCTCTACATGACTGGTATTTTTCAGTTTAAGCTTGATTTTAAGACTATAGATTCAATTGATTTAGATGCAATTAATGACCCTAACCTTAAGGAAGAAATAGAACAACTCAAGCTCAAGGCAGCTAAAGCTAAGTCAGAGAAACCTAAGCATCCTAAAACTAAATCGAAAGACTCTGAAGATTTTAGAATATAGAAACTTTTAAGACAGGCTCAAAGCTGCTTCTTTCCTCGGATTGCTCTTCACGGCACTAGTCTTAAATTGGAATTCAATATGATTAGTAAGATTTTTGGAAGCTCCTGTTAATGTACTTGTGCCAAAATCTATATTAGCTTCATTGAGCCCAGCAATACGCTTGTAAACCTCGTTGATCTTAAAATTATTAGCATTGGCATCTACAGGCGTACCTTCGTAACTGATTCTAAACTTAAGCTTGCCGCTTGCAGTGCTATGAATGTTAATAGATACCACCATGCCTGAGACAGCCTTAGCATCATTAGTAGTTTTAATAAGCTCGATTAATCGTTGCATTATTCTGTAACTGTTAATTTTTTGATCTAGCTCAAGTTTGAGGCTAGGAAACTCAGTCTCTATGCTGATTTGAAGCTTTCCTCTACTAAGTAAGAAAAGTTTACTGGCGTAAAGCTCTAGAAGCCCTACTAACCCCTTATCGTTTTCGAATCTAAATGGTACTAGATTAAAGAGAATGGCATCCATCTCTTCAATCATATGGTCAAAATTGTGTTTGAGTAAACTCAACTTAGTTCTATCCCTTTCACTGAGAGTCTCTGATTCTGTTAGCTCTTCTATCTTCTCTTGTACGGAGTTAACGGAACGAATAGTTTTCTCTTGGAACTCTAGAGCTATATCTTCAAAATTACTTTCCTCTTCATGAAAGAACTTAGCTCTTAACTCCTTAACAGTTTCAGGAGCTGCGGCAGTGATTATGGTTGCTGGGTTGCCAAGATCACTAACCTTGTCTTGTTGATCTTGAAAGAAATTACGCTTATTGATAGCAGCGTTGAGATTTAAGTCAAAAAGATTAGATAGTAGCAAGATAGAAATCAAAGATGCAATAAATGAAACCGTCTCAATTTGCACGTTGAACAGAGTCAAGGCTAATTGTCCAATAATCATGGCAATGGCGCCGAGCGCAAAGAACGCCACGATTCTTGCCCAATAAATTAGCGCTGCCATAAAGATACCGATGATAACGAACAGAGCAAATTTAATTAGAGGATGTATTGGTATATAAGTCACCCATCGATCTGCCAGATGATTAATTACTAGATTAAGATCTTCGTTGGATAGTTCTAAGCGAGGGGAGACGATGATAATGTTTTGATTTCTAATAGAGTCAGCAGGTATAAGATCGCTGAGTAAATCACTAGCGCTACGTCTTTGTAAGTCATGCTGTTTACGATCTAACCATAAGGTTGGTCCAGATTCCTGCTTAACGATAGTCTCTATATCATTCACTTTAATGGTGCGTGTTTGCGTGTCAAAATCGCCGATGGCTGTTTCTAGATCTATATTGTCAATATCTAAGGGATTAACTTTATTGATAGCAATGGTGATGGACTTAGCTTCTCTTGCTGCTAATTCAGAAACTAGATTTAATAAAGTTTCTTTTTGTTCAGCAGAAGATTTATTCTCAAGATCGGATTGACTATCATTATTTAAGTCAATTACCAAATAATTAACTTTAGCAAAAGGATTAAAGAGTCTAAGTTGAGATCTGCCTTGCAGTAACTGGGATTCTAAAACATTCCAGGTATTAGGACTTACCCAACTCAAAAGAGTAAAAGTAAGTATGCCGATCATAGTACCAATAAGAATGCGACGTTGGTTCATATTCTTATTATAACTTAAGACCTTATTTTGTATTTGACATGTACTGAAACCCTAACTCAGTCACCATCCTACCTCGCTGAGTCCTTAGTAAAAACCCTGATTGTAACAAGAAAGGCTCGTAATAGTCTTCTATAGTGGTTTTGTCCTCACCGCTAAGTGCCGCAAGAGTTTCTAAGCCGACAGGACCGCCCTTATATTTCTCTATCATCAGCTGCAGTATTTTTCTGTCCATGTGATCCAGCCCGGCTTTATCGATACGATAGAGATCGAGAGCTTCATTGGTTCTAGTTTCGTTGAGGCTATCGAGGTTTTTATGATGAGCATAATCTCTCACTAGTCTAAGCAAACGATTAACAATACGCGGAGTGCCTCTGCTGCGTGCTGCTAAAGCTAGAGAGCCAGCTTGATCGATATCGATATTTAGTAGTTTGGAGTTTTGCATAGCTATGGCAGCTAACTCTTCTTTCTTGTAATATTCCATACGATGAATGTGTATGAAACGATCTCGGAGAGGGGCACTGATGAAACCTAGTTTAGTAGTAGCTCCTACAAGAATGAATTTATTAATGTTAATGCGCATGGCTCTTGAGCTCGCATCTTTACCGCTAGTGAGATCTACCTGATAGTCTTCCAGAGCCGGGTAGAGTAATTCTTCGGTGATCTTATTAAGGCGATGGATTTCATCAATGAAGACTATATCTCCATCATTAATTGACATAAGTATGCCGAGTATATCCTTAGGGCGATCTAAGGCTGGTGCTGAGAATATCTTCGCTTCAGTGCCAAGTTCATTAGCCAATAAATAAGCTAGAGAAGTTTTACCGAGACCTGGTGGTCCATAAAGCAGTATATGACCCATGCTTGCAAGGTCTTTACGTTTTTGTGCAGCACTAATAGAAATTTTCAGAGTGTTGAGTAAGTTACTTTGCCCTATATAGGAATCAAAACTCGTAGGTCTGAGATTCTTGTCTTTAGGACCTTCTTCGTATTCTAGATCTGATTTATTGGGATAAGGTTTAAGTACACTGTTACCAGTAGCTAGTGGTTGTTTATCTTCTTGTTGTGATGAGACTATTGCCATACTGTCTACGTACGAATGTAAGTATAGCATAGTTTATGGCTTTGACAAGAACTATAATTCTCCCAAGAAATCTAATCCCTGAGCTTTTTTGGTGAGGCTTTCTGTTAGTTTTTCTTGTCCTTCTAGATTAGCTAACCTCGCTTGAAAGGCATAGCTGATATGTGAGTGAGGATCAAGTTTGATAAATTCTTGAATTAGATATCGAATTATATGGCGTGAGTATCTTGAATAAACGGATTGAATAGCAACATAGAGATCAAAAAATATATCTGTGTTGCTGTTTTGATTAAATTCTTGGCCTAGTGTTTTTTGGAGAGTTTTAATGCTCGCAGGATTTTTGGTGAAGATCATTTTACAGAGATGAGAATCTTTAGCAATATAGGCTTCATGACCCAAGCTTCTCATAGATTTGGCTAATAATATTTCATTGATAGCATGAGCACAAACATTACCATAGATATCAAAACTTAATTGTGGATGCTTGGCTTCAAGCATATCGGTAGCGAAGATGAATCCGTTATCATCACAGAGTTTGATGAGATTTTCATTAGCAGCTAGGGAACCATAGTTGTAATAGATATAACCCTTGCTATTGATTTGCTCACCGTCTAATAATTTAATGAATTTTTTTTCTAAATCAGAACTGATGTCTGGATTGTAATCTGACCATCTGGTTTCTATATGAATATTAGTTAGATTATGATTTTCTGGACTATCTGATAATTTAAGTTGTAGTTTTTCATAGTGTTCTTTATCCTTGGGTCTTAGAGGCTGCATTGGCAGTGCATCATAGACATAATTCATGGTTATAGCGGCTAAGTTTTCTAGAGTATAAGAATTAGCTTCTAGGTCTTTTGCAGAACTAGGATCAAAGACATTAAACTGGAGTAATTTATAATGCCCTTGAAATTCAGCAAGTATGCCCTTAGTCTTTATTTCTTTTAGAGGGATAGCACTGATGTCAGAAAGCAAGAACTCTATTCGCTCTAGTATACCCAACTCTCTGGCTGCAATAAGACAGAATCTAGCAAACATACCACTGCCTGAACCGATGTCTAGTATTTGAATAGTTTTGTTACTAGGATAATTTGCTAGATTTGCTTTGATTAGTTTAATAAAACTTAAAGCATGCGGATAGGAGTTAGTTAGAAGATTTGGAATGCCATTAGTGTTTTGTAGATTATAACTATAGATACCAGATTCCTGGAAATGTTTAGCAGCGATGTCCCAGATTAATGATTTATTGTAATCAGTCCAGTCTTCTACAAGTTCCATGCTTTTATTCTAGCCTTATTGGACTTATCAGGAAAGCGTGATAACGACCTTATGCTATTATCTACCTAGTGATTATGGCGACAACAGTTGAAACAATCAGCCCCCCACAAGTGAATACTAGTTCCGCTTTTTTTGTGCGTGAATTGGCTGGATCGACACATGGTTTAGCTAAGATTGCTAAAAAAATTTTAGAAAGAGAAAGAATCTCTTACGAAGATGGCTGCCAGCTTATTAATTCTAGTGAACTTTTCATTCTTGGACATCTAGCAAACTTTATGCGTGAGCGTAAGTCTTATGAAGTAGCTATAGCTAAAGGTTTTGATCAAACTACTGCGACTAAACGCATGACCCAGGTTTGGTGGAACACTAATTTGCATCTTAATCCTACTAATGTTTGTATTGGTACTTGTGATTTTTGTTCTTTTGCAA
>CAYPGT010000031.1:0-24016 GCA_964410425.1 uncultured Gammaproteobacteria bacterium | reverse complement strand
GATCCAAGAAACGCTAACTTTGATCCAAGATTATGGGATCCTAATTTCCGTCCTGAATCAGCTCAATCCCGACCATATGAGCCACCTCATGATCCAGAAGATCCATTTGCTCATTCATTTGATAATACCGCTGGCGATATACTCGATGGTGGTCGCCATGGCGGATCCACTGGAACAATTCCTCCTAGAAGAGAAGTTGTAGTCCGTACTGGAGGAGGATCTGCTGTTATAAGTAGCGATGAACAAAACCCTAATGAACCTCGCTATTAATTTGACCGTTTTAAGAATCGTAAGCAACTAAAACTTCCAGCAACTCCCCAGCTCCCCAAGCCTTAACACAAGGGATATTTAGCTTCTTAGAAAGTTCTTCTAGATGCATATCATCAAGGAATATATCTTCGCCCGACTTCAGCATCACCGAAGGGACAATCAAAGCTTCACCAAGAAGCTCTCTAGGACAGTATCTTAGAGCAGTATAAATATCATTACCAGTGAGTAGACCTGAGACATTAGTAGTACCCCAGAACTGAGAATCTATACAAATAGGTTTAAGTTCTATGCCTGGTAGTGCAGCGTTGATCTTCTTAGCCACTTCGTTAACTATAGGTGCAGAGATAGTTCCGTTGATCCAAGAGTATTTCTTAATAGAAGAGTGGATTGCTTCGTCACTCACTTCGTTCGTTCCTCGCAATGACGGATTACGGGTATCGGTTTGCTTAAGTCGATTATTTTGCTCACAATGACGCGCTAATTCTTCTTCTACTTCACTGAGAAACAATCTCGTCATCCCTACTCCGTCCTCTAGCTGCGGGTAGTCTCCGTAATATTCTGGACCAGGTACAGGAGTATGTGTCATTAAGAACCATTCATCAGAAAGAAATACAAAGTTACGATGTTCTGGGTCTTCAGCTTCCCATGCTTGCACAAGGGTAACCACATCAAAAGCTTCATCCATGGTAAATCTGCGCAGACCAGCTCGGTGATATTTAGTCAGACCGACAGGCACTACTGCGATACTTGCCACAGGATGATCCTTAAGTGCATAGAGATCCTGAATGGTTCTCAGCAAGTGCTTTCCATCATTCATCTCTGGACATAAAACTATCTGAGTATGCACCGGGATATCAAGCGAATCTAACCACTTGAGTTCATCGACTATAGGGATAGACTTCTTACGTCCCAGCATTAGGTTACGCACTTCAGGTTCACTAGCATGCACAGAAACATAGAGTGGTCCAGGTCTAAGTTCCTCGATACGCTTACGATCAGAGAAAGATAAATTAGTAAGCGTGACATAGCTACCATGTAAATAACTCAGACGGAAATCATCATCACGCAGATGTAAACTCTCACGAGTCTCATCATAAGGTTGGTTCTCAATAAAACAGAAAGGACATTTATTAGCGCACTCTTGCACTCCATTAAACAGGGGCGTAACAAACTCTGCTCCCAGTTCATCTTCGATATCTTTCTCTATCTCATAAACTATTTCTTCATCCCCACGACGAATTAATAACTCAGCATAATCACTATGCTTAAACTGCAAATCAAAATCCATAATGTCACGCAGTTTATTGCCATTAATTTCAAGAATCTTGTCACCGGGTTCAAGACCAACTTCATAAGCTAGCGACCACGGTGGCACTGCACTGATCAAAGCAGGAGCAGAAACGATCTTAATATCCTTTTGAGAGGATTCATCCTTAACACGCGCATATTCAAGGTCGTTTTTATTTACTAACGTTCCTTCCATAGATAACATATATTAGCATATTCAGTTTAATTACTAAATCTCAGCTTAATTGCTATATAATTCCCCTAATGGGTCTGATTAAAAAAGCCGTCTACCTTGAAAGATCACCAGCAAAGATAAATCTTTACCTAGATATCTTGGGCAAACGTGATGATGGTTACCACAATATAGAAACTGTTTTTCAAGCGATTAATCTTGAGGATCATTTGACCTTTGAGATTAGCGTAGATTGTGCGGAGACTGAAGAAGAGATTAGTGATGCTATTGAATTTGAAATAGAGATTGATTCTAACAACGAAGAAGTTAAATCTTTAGGACTCACCAATACCGTAACAAAGGCTCTTGAAGCTTACTTCGCAGTTATGCCAGAAGAAGCACCGCCCAGTGCTACAGCTGAGAATCCTTTTGGCACTGGCATCCTGGATATGATATCGAGTGTAAGGATTGAAGTCTTCATCGACAAGAACATTCCACTTGAAGCTGGACTCGCAGGAGGCAGCAGCAATGCTGCTGCAACTTTGAGGGCGCTCAATAATTTTTTCGAGGATAATTTCAATTGGAGTCTCAGCCAGAAGGAACTCATGAAACTCGCTGCTGATATAGGTTCTGATGTGCCCTTCTGTCTACAAGCACTGGAACATCCAAGATGCTTTGGTGAGTCTCGAGGCGAGAAACTTAGTTTGCTACAAACAAACAATGCTAAACATAAATTCTCTAACGATATTTTTGATACTTTCAAGCAAGTGATTATTGTCAAACCAAATTTCGGAATCTCTACAGCTCAGGCTTATGCACTATTTGGTCAAACCAAAACTAAGAAACAAACAAAAAACAAGGATAAAAAAGAATTGATATTTTTCAATTGCTTTGAAGACTTGATATTTGAACACTACCCTGAACTCCTAAGTATTCAAGAAACTTTATTGGAGCTAGGTTGTGATCATGTCCTCTTGAGTGGATCCGGTTCCGCAATGTTAGGCTTCATTAACAACAGTAAGAATTTAGAAGCTATCTATAATAAAGCTGAAACCAGTTTTGCTGAATGCACTATTTTCAGAGCAAATTTTTTATAATATGTATTCCGCCCTTCGGGCGTTTTACACATTCTGGTCATCCTCAAACCTTATAGTATTACTATAGGGTATATAAAACTAAGGATTCACAAGGGTATTTTTCTTATCTCTTCTAATATGTATTTTGCCTCTCGGGCGAAATACATATTAAGCTAAACTTAGTCCTTCTAATAAACAGCATGTTATATACTTTTCTAGATGCAGTTCATTAAAGAGAATTTTAGGATTTTACTGGTTATAGCGATCACCATTTTCGCTCTTAAGGGTTTATTTGAAATACAACGAACCTCAGTTATCACAACCGACAAAGGTGCTGTAACCGAAGCCCCGGTATACGACAAGCTGAAGAAGCAATTAGTCTATAGTAAGGATGGCTTAAATATTTTCACTAAGATGAAGTTAGGACTAGACCTTATCGGTGGTTCTCAGTTTGAGTTTCAAGCTTTACCCACTGAGCAAGTTAAAGAGATCACTCCTCAAGTTATGAGAGGTTTGGTTAAAGTATTTGAGAACCGCGTTAATGCCTCTGGTACAACTGAAGCTACAGTACAACAAGTAGGCAAGGATCGCATTCTGGTAGAAGTGCCTGGAGCAGACCCTACAGTAGTTAAGCGCAGATTACTCAGAACCGCACATTTAGAGTTTAAAGAATTCATTGCTAAGCCTGGTCAAGTTAGCGCAGAGACTCCAGAGCCTCAAGGAGATTGGGTTAGCACAGGAATCACAGGAGCTGATCTTAAGAGAGCTTCTGTTAGCACAGGCGGTGGCGGTGCTTGGGCTATAGACTTTGAACTGAAACCCGAAGCAGCAAAAGCCTTTGGTGATCTTACAGCAAGATTAATCAACAAGCCACTAGGCATCTCTCTAGACGGCAACATTATCTCTGCACCTAATGTGAGGACAGCTATTACAGCTGGCAGTGGACAGATCACTGGTAATTTCACTGTTGATGAAGCACAGGATCTTGCAGTACAACTCAATGCTGGTGCACTCCCAGTGCCAGTGAAGGTTCTTCAAGAAAGGTCTATTGGCGCTACTTTAGGACAAGAGTCTATCACTAAGAGTGTTAGAGCTGGTCTCTGGGGCATGCTTGCAGTAGTACTATTCATGCTCATTATGTACAGGCTACCAGGCTTGATAGCATCTCTAGCCCTCAGCGTTTATGTTTTAATGGCACTCTATGCTTTTCAAGAGAACGTAACGCTGACATTAGCTGGACTCGCTGGATTTATTCTTAGTATCGGCATGGCAGTGGACGCTAATATTCTTATTTTCGAACGAGCAAAGGAAGAAATGAATCAGGGCAAGTCAGTCTTGGTTGGCATACGCGAAGGGTTTGACAAAGCTTATACAAGTATCTTTGATTCCAATATGAACACCTCCATAGTATGCCTTATTCTGATTATGTTTGGAACTGGCATTGTCAAAGGATTTGCGATCACTCTATTAATAGGTGTTGGCTTAAGTTTATTCAGCTCGCTGTTTATTACTAAGACTCTACTATTTACCTGCATTCAGATATTTAATATTAAAGAGACCTCCTTGTTCAAATAAGGTCATATGCATCATTACAGAAACATCAATTGCATGATAGTACCTACCGGTATCGGTGCCAGTATTGGTGGCTATGCTGCTGACGCCAATCCAGCTTGCAAGCTTCTAGCCAAGGCATCTGACTTACTTATCACTCACCCGAATGTGGTGAATGGGGCTTTGCTTACTGACATACCACAGAACGTTGCCGTAGTAGAAGGTTATTTATTAGACCGCTTCTTTGCAGAACAAGTAGCGCTTAGATTAAACGTTAAACACCGAATCGCTGTCATAGTTGATGCTGCAGCCAATGAGACTGAACGAATTTTAACTGAGAACTGTATCAATGCCGCTAGAACAGTTTATGGCATCGATATCATGGATCAGATCTTCTATACAGATGCAGCAATAGAAGCTCAAGACTTAGTTAACATCAAGAATCAAGCAACCTTACTACAAGCTTGCAAGCAAGCTGTGGAGAAAGGAGCAACAGCTCTTGCTGTCTTAGCCGTACTCAACGAAGATCAAGAATCACCAGCAGTAATTAATTACACCAAAGCTGCAGGACTAGATCCTATAGGAATAATAGAAGCGAAGATCTCCCATCTGGTTTCAAGCATTTTCCTTAAGCCTTCTGCGCACGCTCCCATCATCAGGAGAGCTCAAAGTTCAACACTCGATAAACCAGTATCTCCTAAAGTAGCAGCAGAACATCTCAGTGACAGCTTTCTAGCTTCCGTTTTCAAATGCTTGCAACATTCGCCACAAATCATTCCGCTTGATGCTGCTCATAAAATTCTTAGTAACATATATACCAATGCTGCTGACCTAGGTTTAAAGCGTAAGCCTGGAGATATAGTAGTGTCTGATCTAGCTAACTTAGTAATGCCATTCGATTGTTGTAACAGTACACCAGCAATAGAGTCACACAGACACGAGATCACAGTACTTTGCGTTAAAAACAATACTACTAACCTTGATGAACCAGCCAGTATGTTTAATATCCCTCATCGCCTAGTGAATAACTACCTTGAAGCCGCTGGGTTTCTTCTAGCTAACACTAAGGATCAATATTACATCAGACCAGAACTAGTATCTTAAATCTCGGGAACACTGTTTTCACATAATTAAATTTCATTAGATCTAGGTGAAAAGTCCTAATTTTGGCTCAATTTAATGCTTTTAGACTAGGTGATTTTGGTGATTCCTTAGTTACAGTTTAAAAAACTAGAGGTAGAATATAACTAAGCGCATGATAGCTCACCGCACAATAATTAAAACTAAAGAAAATTTTCTAAATACTAGTGAGTATTTTATACTCAAACAAAAAAAGGAGAACCCTAACATTGATGGTAGACATTAGAAATGATGACGCGTACGAGATCGTAAAACTCTTAGCTCCCAATTTTCAGAAGACACTTAAAGAACATGACCTATCAAGATTAATAGAAATCGTTGTCGATGTAGGAAGAATCCCCGAAGCCAGATTTGCAAAAAACAAAACAATAATATTAGGAGACCAGAGTGCCTCCAGAGCGACTATCGAAGCGATAGTAAAACAGATCGGCAGCTTCGATCACTCTAATAGAGCAGGCTTGGAGGGCACACTCCATAGAATCAGCTGTGTTAGAAATAAATCTAATGAGATTATCGGATTAACTATGAGAATCGGCAGATCCATTTTTGGAACTATCGAAATTATTAAAGACTATTTAGAACAGAACAAGTCAGTATTGCTCCTAGGCCCTCCAGGTGTAGGCAAAACTACTATGCTTAGAGAGATAGCACATTTCCTTTCTACACAAAGAGAACAAAGAGTAGTTGTGATTGATACTTCTAACGAGATTGCAGGTGATGGTGATATCCCACACCCAGCAATCGGCAGGTCTCGCAGAATGCAGTTACCCTTCGATAAGAAGCAACATGACGTTATGATCGAAGCAGTAGAGAATCATACTCCAGAGGTCATTGTTATCGATGAAATCGGTACTGAGGAAGAAGCTGCAGCTGCAAGAACTATCGCTGAACGTGGTGTCAGCTTAGTAGCTACGGCTCACGGCATTAGCATTGAGAATGTTATTCAAAACCCTACCCTCAGTGATCTAGTGGGAGGTATCGAAACGGTAACTCTTGGTGACGAAGAAGCTAAGAAGCGTGGTACCAGGAAATCTATCTTGGAGAGAGCTTCGAAACCCACCTTTGATATCTGCGTAGAGATCATTGATAAGTACACTGTTAATGTTCATAAGAACGTGGCAGCGAGTGTTGACTCGATTCTTAATGAACATCCTATTCATCCTGAACTTAGGAAGCGTGATAAGGAAACAGACGAGGTCACTATACTTGAAAGAGCTACTGTCAGCGAAAAAGAAGCGTTTTCAGGCATTCCTTTCAGCAAGGATGGCAAGGCAATCGCCATTTATCCTTATGCTATCAGTAAATCTTTACTGAAAAGAGCTTTCTCTTCAGTATCTGAAATGGAATTGAAAGTTGTAAACAGTCTAGATGAGGCGGATTTAATATTTGCTCTTAAAAGCTATTCACAACCCGACGCCAAAATCTTCAAGATATCGGAAAGCAAAAAACTTCCTATAAAGATAGTAGAAGAGAACTCTCTTACTAGTATTTCTATAGCTCTTGAAGAGTTGGTAAACGACATGCCATTTACAGAGAAAAACTGGCAGAATTTAAGCTCCAGAGTCTCTGAACTTCAGGAAAAAAACAATCCAGACCAGCGAATGATGTCACATAAGTAAGAGTCTGAAATATAATTTCAAATATCATTCTCTGATTTAACCCAGGCTTAACCTTCATCGGTTAATTATAGTCCAGAAGATGAATCTCAATGTATTCACCTTCATAATAGAGGACTAGGTATGCCAATAAAAGTATCGATCACCGACATCAAATCAGCTATAACCAAAGCTCAAGGCAAGGTTGATCAAGCAACAACCAGCGACACCAATAAAAGAATTCTAGATTCACAAATTCAAGCTGCTAATGATAGAGTTAAATCCTCTGAAGCTGCTGTTAGCAGTTCAGAAATGACTAAAAGTCAAGCAGAAGACAAATTATCACCACCTCCAACTAAACAAATAGCCTCAGATGGTAAGAAGGGTGGTTCTAAAACAGTTGTAGATGAAGCAGAGAAGGACAAGTTACAAGCTCAAGTGAGAGCTGCTGATGTACAGATTCAGCAGGCTAAACAAACAGTTGATGATGCTAAAGCACAAGCAGAAGCATTAACTGCACAATCATTAAATGAAGCTGGAGTCAGCAGTGAGCAGCAAAAATCTATGAGTGATCTCTCTAATCTTATGGCTCAACTTAAATCTATGGCTGATGATCCACAGACTAACCTGGAAGGAGACGCTTTCCAAGACAAGCTCAAAACTGCAGTGGACAAAATTGGTGTTCTTGAAAAAGATCTGCCAAATGCAGCTAATACACAATTAGCAGACTTCTGGAAAGAAATCACTGATGGTATGACTGAGGTACAAAATAAATTTGTTACAGCAACAACACCTCCAGCTTATAAAATCGCTGCCGGCGACAAGTCATCAAATTATTCACAATTCTTCGAGGACTACAACCAAGGCATGACAACTCTTATTGATAGACTGTCTAGCCCAGGAGACGATGGATCAGCTCCAATGATTGATGCTACAGCTAAATCATTCCTTCAAGACGCTCTAATTAAAGTCATGCAAAATTCTCCAGACAGCCCAGATGCTAAATTCTTGGGAGCTCTCAATGCTACTGATGAAGGCAAAATGACGGCTGTAATGGATCAAGTCAACACCTTGATCAACAATGTTAATAGAGACAGACCTATCACTGGTGGCGATATCACTAAGTTAATCAATGACAGTAATGCACTAGGCACCAGACTTGGCACCGGTGGCGGAGATTTCGCAAGTCTCATATCAGTAGAATTTAACACAATGGGCTCTCATGCCCAATCTATTGGTAACAAACTGAAATTCAGTGGACAAACCGATAATCTAGATGATTTCACTGACACAGCAAACAGACTGGCTCTCATCGCAAACCCTAATAATTTCATTGGTCTAACCGATACAGATCATAAGTCATTAGCAGCTATCGGAGAGAGACTAAGAGTGATAGACCAGACATTAAGCACTGGTGGCTCAGTAACTGATGCTACATTGAAAGCATTAATTGATGATACTAATACATTGGTGGATACTTTATCAGATCACTATGGATTAGCTTCAACGAATAGCTCTAGTAACAACAACAGTAGTACAGGCACTGGAACCGGCGTTGGCACGGGAAACAATAGATTCGCAAATTCACGAGTACGTTAAATCATAAAAGGGAGAAAATAAAATCATGGCAACACTAGCAACATCATACATACAAAAGACCAAACTATACGAAGAAAAACTCTTAGAGATCTACTCTAGTAAACCTAATATTATGGAGGTTTTGAGAGCAGCAGTAGCCCAAGAAGAGCACTTTCGCAAGGGAGCTGGCTTAAACAGTGGTACTGTAATGATTAGCGCCGAAAATGATGATCGGACTGGATTATGGATGGTAACTATAGAAGTTGATCATGGCAAGGTTATTTATAATTGCCTTGATGAAGATGCAAACCACATTAATATTTTCAGTATGCCAAATGATAAATATATTAAAGACAAAGAGAATTTATCAGAAGCAGAAATCAAAGCAATTCAAATTCAAGCATCTAACTCCATAGATATAAACTTAAAGGATGTAAGAACCTTACGTTTAGCAAAAGAGATGTTCAAGAATGACTATGTTTTGAAACATATTCCTCTTTACCATCTAGATTCAGACAATGCAGCTAGATTTATCATCTGGCACATCAAAGCCTATAAAAAGGTGTTCAAGGATTATCTCAACACTTTCCAATTTATCTGGGAAGGTACTAGCTTTAAAAACGCAAGAAGCTTAGCTAAAGCAATGATAGAAAGGGGTTTAGTCGCAGAAACTTACTTCTCGTAGTCGGTTAAACCAAGGAGCACATAGATATGGGAAACAGCATACAAGAACAAGCAACACAGGCAGTCACCTCAAGCAGTGACAGAATGAGCCAGGCTAGTACTCTGCAAGACTATCAAAACATGAAGCAGGATAGCACCTTCCTTGGCGATATTGCAAAAGAGAATCAAGAAAGACAAGCTGCGCTTGCTAAATATGCTCAAAGTGGTGCCGAACAAAACAAACAACAAGGCCAAACCTTCTTAATGACAGGATCAATTAAAACTGGTGTTGGAGTTGGACTTCTAGTGATGGGTGCCGTTATGATGGCGATACCTGGGGTTGGCATTGGTGCTGGACTCGCAATGATGGCTAAAGGTGTAACGCAAATAGCAATGGGGGTTGTTGATACAAACCAAGGTAAAAAACTTATCGCCATGGCTAATCAAGCTTTAGAAGAAGCCACTAATCATAAAATCTTAAGTAAACAAGAAGGTTCAGTTGCTCAGAAAGAAGTAAACAGATCTCGTGTATTTGAATCTAAAATTCAAGTTCTAAAGCAAATGCTCAGTGAGATAGGTACAGAGAATGAAAATTTAACAGAGAAACAACTTCAAGAACTCAAACAGAAATTCATGCAGAATTTTGATAAGTTCATGGAAGATGGAGCGCAAGCCATGCTTAACAATGGCGTCATGCAAGTTGATGGACTTCAAGATAAAGATGGCAAAGCTATGGGTTCTCAATTCTTCATCAAAGAAGGCGATGATTATTTCATGCTTGATGTACCAAGGGACGAAAACGGCAATCCTATCAAAGGCGCAGAGGGAGAACCTTTAATCAATCTTGACAAAGAGCATGGTAGTTTTGGTACCAAGGTTGAAGATGGTGATCTCAAAGATTTACTTGACGTAAAATTTAGGTTCGTTGATGAACTTAAAAAAATGGCAGGTGGATTAAGCACCATGAAATTTGATGCCGATGGCAATGCGACCATGGTGCCATATGATTTAAACAATAGAGCTGATTTAGAAGAATTTGTTGATTTAATATTCAAGACCAATATTAGTAAGATAGCTAGTGGACAAGTACCAGCTCCATTAAACTTCACTCAAGACAATGGCGTACCAGGTTTACAGAAAGGTGAGTACGATCTAGATCCAAATTCTCCAAATTTTGGTCGCTTCACTCCTACTGGCATATTTGTTTCATTTGAAGACCTTGGTGGTGGTCCAGATCCTAGAAAGAATGGCATAGAATCATATCAACTGGCAATTCAGAGAAGCACAAATGCTCTCACGGAACTTGGTTTAAATCAAGGTGGTGCTATCTACAACTATGTTGGTCCACAACAAGACCATAGTAATACAGGCACTGAAGCTGCCAATATTGATTTAAGTGGTAAGTCTAGTGACGCATTTACTCAATTCAAGAATAGTGTCACGCCTTCAATAACTTTAAGCCAAGCAAGAGGTTTAATCAATCAAAGCACTGATATTCTTGGGGGATCAGCTGCTGATAATGTACCCAATGGACAAGCATAACAAAACAAAAGGATAAAAATCATGAGCGCAATTCAATCACAGTTAAAGCAAGCCATACAAGATGTTAGCACTAAGAGTTCAGAAGTTTCCGCTGGAAATTTTTCATCAGATCTTGCAGCGCAAGCAGCATCGGCCGCTCAAAGTGTTATTAGTGTAAAAGAGGGCGCTGTCAACGCTAGAGAAAAAGACTTAGACACAGTATTACAAAAATTGGCTCCACCACCAACCAAGGATATTAGCGAAGGTGGCAAGAGTGGCGGGACTAAAACTGTAGTTGACCAAGAAGAAGTAAAAAAACTAGAAACACAGAAGGCCAGCATTCAATCTCAACTAGAGCAAGCCAAATCAGAAGTCGCTGATGCAAGACAAGATGCCGAAGTCGCATCTACCAAAGCACTGACAGAAGCTGGCATTAGTCAAGAAAAGCAAAGTGAAATGCAATCCTTAACAGATAGAATTTCCGCTATGCAAGATAGTCTGTCTGAAGGCAAGCAGGTCGATGAGAAAGATGTAGCTAAACTTATTACAGATTTCCATGCAATATCTGACGATCTAACCAAAGATCAAAACAAATCTGGATTAATCAGCAAAGCATTCTACGATCCAGTTAAAGATGGATTAGAAAACATATCGAAACTTATGGAGAAAAATGCATCTGCTGATTCATCAACTGCAGCAGGAGCAAACGAGAACTCTACAGCAGCAGCAGCGAGTACTAACAGTAATGCTTCGAGCACAAGTTCAACAGAAAGCAATGGTAGCTCAACTAGCTCTGAAACATCAGCTGTGAGTTCGACTT
Organism: uncultured Gammaproteobacteria bacterium; assembly: GCA_964410425.1. Taxonomy (GTDB): domain Bacteria; phylum Cyanobacteriota; class Vampirovibrionia; order LMEP-6097; family LMEP-6097; genus CAYPGT01. Next base: position 12,343 of record CAYPGT010000031.1, on the reverse strand, counting down.
CTGGTGGAGCCGCTTAAAGAATGCTCTACTTTTCTTCTAATTTCTCACGCAGTGATCTTAATTGATCTCTATACTTGGCAGCATTCTCAAAATCTAAGAGCTTAGCTGAATTGTGCATCTCTTCTTCCAAGCGATCAATTGCACGAATCAAATCCTTCTTAGACATTTGACCAAGAGGCTTATTAGTAATAGTTTGCATTAAAGCATCAGCTGCAGCTTTCTCATCTTCATCAAATTTATCAAAAGCATCAAGCAAAGGGTTGGAGATAGGTTTAAGAATAGTCTTGGGACTAATGCCATGCTGTTGATTGTATTGAATTTGCAATTCCCTACGTCTATTAGTTTCCTCTATAGCTTTAGCCATGCTATCTGTAGTCCTATCAGCGAACAAAAGTACCTTAGCATTAACGTTACGCGCAGCACGTCCTATCATCTGAATCAAGGTACGGTGATTTCTCAAAAAACCTTCTTTATCCGCATCCATAATGCAGACCAATGACACTTCAGGAAGATCTATCCCCTCTCTAAGTAGGTTCACACCAACGATCACATCATATTCATCCTTACGCAAATCATTAAGTATTTTCATTCTCTCAAGTGACTTAATCTCACTATGTAAGTATCTAGCTCTAATATTATGCTCGAACAAATACTCACTTAAATCCTCTGCCATCTTCTTGGTGAGTGTGTTAATAATAACTTTTTCGTTTTGAGGATAATATGTACCTGGATCTATATTACATTCTTCAAGATTTAATTTCTTAGTGACACGTAAATTAATCTCTTCCATTAAACGATCGATTTGACCAGTAGTGGGAACTATTTCTAGTTGCGGATCCAAAAGCCCAGTAGGACGAATAATTAATTCTGTAGGATCTGGACACAGCGCCAACTCTTCATCTCCTGGCGTAGCTGAAATATAGACAATATTCTTCACCCTTGAATTGAACTCATCATATTTAAGTGGTCTATTGTCAATAGCGCATGGTAAGCGGAACCCATAATCCACTAAGACTGACTTGCGACTAAAGTCGCCATGATACATAGCTTTGAGCTGTGGCAAGGTCATATGTGATTCATCTATAAAGCAAGTCCAACCATCCTCTCCATAACGACGATTCATGTAATCAATGAGGACCTGAGGTGCAGTACCTGGCGCTCGCCCCTCTAATATCCGAGAATAGTTTTCAATGCCATTACAATAGCCGACTTCGCGTATCATCTCTATATCATATTTAGTTCTCTGCAAGAGCCTCTGGGCTTCTACATCCTTACCATACTTCTTAAGTTCATTAAGACGCTCATGCAATTCCTTCTCTATTTGCTCAATTGCTTTCTCCAAGGTCTCCTCGTCAGTAACGTAATGCTTAGCAGGAAAGACTTTAACACTATCTAGAGTTTCAAGGATTTCGCCAGTAAGAGGATCCAAATGTGACAAGCGTTCTATCTCATCACCAAAAAACTCTATACGTAAAATTCTTTCTTCATCAGGTTGGTGAATCTCAACTATCTCACCACGAACCCTAAACAGTCCACGAGACAGCTGAATATCATTACGCCGATATTGAATAACTACTAATTTATCCAAGAAACGTTTGAGATCTAATTCCATACCTAGTTCTAAACTAAGAGCAGATTCATAATATAATTCAGGGATACCTAGACCATAGATACAACTCACTGAAGCTACTACTACAACATCATTACGCTCAAAAATCGCTCTAGTAGTGGAATAGCGCAGCCTATCTATATCATCATTAACCTTAGCAGTCTTCTCTATAAATGTGTCAGAGTGAGGGATATAGCTCTCTGGTTGGTAATAATCATAATAACTAATAAAGTATTCTACTTTATTCTCAGGGAAGAATTCCTTAAACTCATTACATAACTGTCCAGCAAGAGTTTTGTTATGAGCCAGTACTAGAGCTGGTTTCTGAGTTTTCTCTATAACATTAGCAACAGTAAAGGTCTTACCAGATCCAGTAATCCCAAGTAAAACTTGCCTAGGCATACTATCTTCTATACGCTTAGATACTTGCTCTATCGCCTGAGGTTGATCACCAGCAGCTTTGAACTTACTGACAACTTTGAACTGATGTTTAATTTGTGTATTAGTCACTAAGGTAATTATAGTATCTTTACGCTAAAATTAACTTATGGCTATCCTTGTGCTACCTGAGCATATCGCTAATCAAATCGCTGCAGGCGAGGTAGTAGAAGGCCCTAGTTCTATTATTAAAGAATTAGTTGAGAACAGCATTGATGCTCAAGCGCATAAGATTGATATAGATGTCTCTAAGCAATTATTAAAGATCCAAGTAATAGATAATGGTCTGGGAATTAGCCCTGATGATTTATCACTGGCTTTTAAGCGCCATGCCACTAGCAAGATATCAAAAATTGAGGATCTTCATAGCTTGATAACCAATGGTTTCCGTGGTGAAGCATTAGCAAGCATCGCAGCTGTATCTAAGCTAACTTGCATCAGCAAGAGGAAAGAAGATCAGCACGCAACTAAGATTTATATAGAAAGTGGCAGAGAAGAAGTCACGACAACAGGTGCTAGTAATGGCACCAATATAGTAATAGATGACCTATTCTTCAATACACCAGCCAGGCTAAAGTTTCTCAAATCTAATAATAAAGAACGTAATAATATTATTGACACTGTTAGGTCTCTAGCTATTGCCAATCCAGCAGTGGCTTTCAACTTAAACATTGATCACAAGTCTAGCCTTAAAACCTCAGGCAGCAATAACGTTAGAACAGTCTTAGCAGAAATATTCTCAGAAGAGGTTTGTGATGGTTTAGTAGAAGTCAATCTATCCAGAGGAACACTCAAAGCTACTGGCTATACTAGTAAAGCTCACGTCTTCCGTTCTGACAAACGCGGAATATTCACCATAGTTAATAATCGTATTCTCAAATGCTATATCATTCGTTCAGCAGTTGAAGCTGTCTATAAGGATATACTCAACGCTGGCAAGCATCCTGTCGCAGTGATCTATCTAGAAATGCCGAAAGAAGACGTAGATGTTAATGTCCATCCTAATAAACAAGAAGTAAAATACCACGAGACTAACAAGATATACACTCTGGTCGGTGACGCCGTGGCTAAAGCACTCTCTGACAGTCATTATCAATCTCATAAATCTTTTCAACCAAGTATTAAGGACTATCAACTAAGTCAAACAAGCTTAGCTGATGATAGTTTCAATAGCGCTCTAATAAGTAATAGCGAACATTATTCACGTGCCAGCAAGACTGATATGAGCTTTAAGTCTAGTATCTTGAAAACTGTTCAAGAAGAAGCTGCTATGGAATTAGTAGACGGTAGCTTCAATGAACTAGAACCCAGAAGAAACTACCGTGATGATTTCAGCTATTCGTCACCGGAAGATAGATTAAGCTCTGATACTAGGAAATTCATTTCTAGATTTGGTTCCGTTGATATCTCCATCACTCAAACCAAGGGACTTAAGACTATAATAAATTCTCTTGGCAATAAAACAAACTTCGAGCTTGTCATCAATAATCCAGAATCAAACGAGCAGTCCGTCATCATTAGAGGAGATTTTATTGGCGAGAACTGGCTTAAGGAAAGCTATCTAGCCTTCTTGCATAGTTTAGGACAAGATATATTAAAGAGAGAAGTACTGGAAACTAATTTTCGCGTTAAGACTAATAAAGCTGTAAGTTCCAGACCTCAATCTAAACCAAGTCTCAAGCAGCTAGAAGAAGTTTGGCAGAAGGATCATTACACTTGTGTATATTGTGGCAAATTATTACTACATCCTAATACAGTGAAACAAGCTCTCAGCAACTGTTCTAACCCAGGACAACTCAATGAACATTTGGCAAGCTACGACCACCATCTACCCGCTTCTAAGTTCCCTGAGTTAAATAAAGACACACGGAATTTATATGCTTGCTGCCAAGAATGTAATATACAGAAATCCAATAGCCTGGCTTCTAAGACCTGGACTCCAAAACCCCTTAATAACTGGGATGGAGCGGAATTAAAGATTGGGGAATTGGTATTTAAGCAGCCTGAACAAGGCTAGTTGGCATTGCTAAGGCTAATCGCTTTTGCGGCGGTTCTTTAAAAGGAGTAATACCGTCAGCTAAAAATACTGGTTGAGATTTCATTGTTGTTAACCCCGTAAGTCCTGGTATATTCACCGGAGTGCCAAATGGTGTTGTGTCACGTCGTTTTATATCATCTAACTTTTCAATTAAACGAAAATGATTTGAATTGAGATTTCTTAAAAATATTTTTTTTGAACCAGATTCTAGTAGACGACCATTTGTCAAACGTTTCATGATAAATTCTTCTGTAGAATCTTTAGCTTTCATTTTCGTCAAAGCTCCTTCCTGAGCTACTTCTCGTGGATTAGTCACCTGTCCAAATTTTGCTAAAGATTCAGCTATTTTCAAATCATCACTATTCAGTGGTTCGTGCAATCTTACTAATTCTGCTTCTGAAACTTTTTTGATATTTGGCTTAGGAGTGGATTGGCGAAGCTGGTTAATCGTGTAATTAAAAACATCTAGAGCAGAATTAAATTTACGAGGATATACTCCAGATTCTCTACCATTAAGGGAGCCATCTGTTCTATAGGTATTAATTCCACCTCCCCATTGCAGAGCGCCCATGTACATAAAAGTAGTTGCATGTTCTAACCTCGTACCATCAGTACAAAAAACATTAATGCTAAGATTTTTACCTGTAAAGTCAACAGCAACTCTTGTGCCATCAGCTCTTTGGAAGTTTATATTAAATGGCTGATTGGATTTTAACTTTGTCGTAATTTCTTGTAACGCAGTCTTCTCATCGTTAGTAAAACTTTTCAGATCTAGGGCCGGAACTGGCTCTAGAATTGGGAAAGAGCGCGGATCAAGCATTGAAAGGATATTTCTTATAAAACCCACTATAATATATTAACATATTGAATGGGCTGACCAAGCTGATTAATGACAGGAAATCTGTGGTAAAATAGGATCATACTCCGAAATTAGCAGCTAATTTCGGAGTATGATCTGCAAACGTCATGGATAAGTCCAATAAAATCAAGCGTTTATTGAAATTTGAGGAAAACTATAGTTTTTTTCTGTTTGGGCCTAGAGGTTGTGGAAAAACAACTCTCATTAATGAATTGTTTTCGGATGAGTCTCTAGTTTTGGATTTGCTTGATGTTGATTTAGAAACCAGGTTAAAGAGAAACCCGAGTCTTTTAAAAGAAATGATTAGTAATTTAGATGATGGTCTGGATTACGTAGTCTTAGATGAAATTCAAAAAATTCCTGAGCTTCTTGATTTAGTACATAAACTTATAGAAGAAAGCAATAAATATTTCATTCTTACCGGATCAAGTGCAAGAAAACTAAAACGTGGTAATGCAAATTTACTTGCAGGAAGAGCATTTTCATACTTCTTGCATCCTTTTACTAGTATCGAGCTGGGAAAATTTTTTAATTTGGAGCATGCGTTGCATTGGGGTATGTTACCTAAGGTTCAGGAATTTAAAACCGATAGTAGTAAGGAAAAATTTTTAAAGGCATATACACAAACCTATCTTAAAGAAGAAATCTTTGCTGAGCAATTTATAAGAGCGCTGGATCCTTTTCGATATTTCCTTGAAATCGCTGCACAAATGAACGGGAAGATTTTGAATTTTTCTAAGATAGCAAAAGATGTCGGAGTGGATGATAAAACTATAAGACAATACTACTCAATATTAGAGGATACTTTATTGGGATTCAGTTTAAAAGCGTTCAGGCATTCGTTCAGAAAGCAATTATCGACCAAACCTAAATTTTACCTTTTTGATACAGGGGTTAAACGCAGTTTGGAAAATTCTTTAAGTATAAACTTGCAACCTAGTACGTCAGCTTATGGTAACGCGTTTGAGCATTTTTTGATTTTAGAAATCATTAAACTTTCTTCGTATTTTCATGATGATTATCGCTTTAGCTATCTTAAGACGAAGGATGATATTGAAATTGATTTGATTGTGGAAAGACCAGGTAAACCTTTTCTGTTTATTGAAATCAAAAGTACAGAAGAAGTCAATCAAGATTCTTTATCAAATCTTGCAAAACTCTCACAAGATTTTGGTAATTCTCAGGCATTATGCCTCTCGCGTGATAAAATATCAAGAAAAATTGACAACATTCTAGTTATGAATTGGCAAGAGGGTTTGAAGAAGTTCTTTGTGGCTTCTGAGGCTAGGTCTTCTTAACCACCGTACTGCGAAGTTTGTTGCTTAAGATCAGGTGGCAGATTAAGTACTTTTTTACGATAAGTAATCGCGATTTGATCAACGATATCCTTAATAGAAAGCATAAACTTCACCTCACTATTTCTGGTAATCGGTATATGTCTAAAACCACCACTAGACATGCGATTTAGAGCAAAAGCTATAGGATCATCTTCAGAAAGCACTTCTGGGCTAGGAGTCATGTAATTTTCAATTAATTCTTTAGCCAAATCTAAATTCTTTCCAATAACCTTTCTAAGAATATCTCTTTCAGTAAAAATACCAACAGTTGCCCCAGAACCGTCTAGTACAGTGACACAACCAATATGATTGCCATTTAGAATTTCAACAACCGCTTTCAATGAAGTACCAGTTTTAACAGAAATCACATGGTCTAATTGAAGTACTTTGATAGGATCTTCTATATCGATACCAGCAGCGATATTGCCGCTACCCACACAAGAGTCTTCACTCATTATTTTTAATTCTTCTTCTATGGATTCTGACGTCATAATTACCTAAGTAATTATACTTGATTAAGCGCTTAAATATTATGTAACTACTATGCTAATCAATTCAAGGCTAAAACTCCAAAGCTGAGTAGTCGCTGCATTTACAATAATCCAAGATAACACCCGCGGTTACTTTAATCTGAACTATTCAATACGGAGTCACGTTTTTACTGGGTATATAAATCTTATGGCAGAAGCATATATCGTAGATTTAGTAAGAACTCCTATGGGCAGAGGTAAGATGGGTTGTTCTTTATCGGAAGTTCATCCAGCTGATTTAGGAGCTGTTCCAGTTAAGGCTTTAATCGAGAGAAATAAATTAGACCCTAAAGTTGTAGATGATTTAATTTATGGCTGCGTTACTCCAATTGGTGAACAAGGCATGAACATCGCTAGAATAATTTCTTTACTGGCGCTAGATGTATCAGTAGCAGGAGTGCAGATTAATAGGATGTGCAGTTCAGGGATACAATCCATAGAAATGGCTTCCCAAGCGATTCGTGCAGGCGACTCTGACTTAATTATAGCTGGCGGCGTGGAGCATATGAGTAGAGTACCTATGGGTATGGATGGTTTGCCGTTACCGATGTCACCGAATCAAGGCACTACTTTACCTGAATCATATTTGAAAAAATATAATCTCAAATCCATGGGACAGTCAGCTGAGATGATCGCTGAGAAGTGGGGTTTCACTAGAGATCAGCTCGATGACTTCAGTATAGAGTCTCACAAGAAAGCCTTTGCTGCACAGGAACAGGGTCATTTCAAAAATGAAATTATCGCTGTGTCAACACCAAGTTTTGGTTTGGTTGATAAGGACGAAGGTATACGCGGTCAAATTGATAAAGCTAAGATGTCGACTCTGCCTACTCCGTTTAAGGATGGTGGTGTGGTAACAGCAGCAAGTGCATCGCAAATCACTGATGGTGCAGCAGCAGCGATAGTAGCAAGTGAGAAAGCTCTTAAAAAATATAATCTTAAACCACGTGCAAAAATTATTAGAACCTATGTCTGTGGTTCAGATCCTGAGATGCAATTAACAGGACCTATTCCAGCTGTTAAGAAAGTTTTTGAACTTACTGGCATGAGCATGAAGGACATAGACCTAGTAGAAGTGAATGAGGCTTTTGCTTCAGTAGTGCTGGCTTGCGTCAAAGAATTAAACATACCAATGGAGAAGCTTAATGTTAATGGTGGTGCTATAGCACTAGGTCACCCATTAGGCTGTTCTGGAGCCAGAATACTTAGTACCCTAGTTAACGAGCTAGAAAGACGCGGCAAAAAACGTGGTCTATTAACTATGTGTATTGGCTTTGGGCAAGGAATTGCGACGATAGTAGAGTTAGTCTAAAGATATTTCAAGCATAAATTGCTAGAATTATAATATGACTACCAGATGGGAACGACAGGCTTGGGACCAAGGGGTAACGAATTATAACAGTCCTTCCGTAATCAAGGAGGAGTCGATGATGCCGTTTTTGGCATCAGATGATCTAAAAGATATTTATCATGGGAAAAATATCCTGGATCTAGGTTGTGGCCCTGGTCATTTTGCAAAAGTAATTTGTGAAAAATTCTCTATAAAATCTTTCACAGGCGTAGATCATTCACAATCCTTTATCGATTTTGCAAATGGCTTAGATATTAAGGCAAACATTAAACCAAATTTTCTCAATGGAGATGCTAGAAACATTAAACTTGAATACTCTCCTTACAATACAATTCTATCAATTAATGTGATCCCTACTATGAGTACTTATGAAGATTTCAAAAATCTTCTTTGTACAATAAGTAATCATATGGCGGTAGGCAGCAAAGCCGTGATTATGAGTACTAATGATCGTTGTGTTCTTTCTGGTAAGCACAATGAATCATTTCAAATCTCACTGGTAGATGGAAACTCTACCCCCATTAAATGTAACTTGAAAGTTAAAAACATTGATGGACAGTATTTTGAGTTTTCTGATAATTGCTGGACTAGAGAGCAAATTGAATCTGAATTAAAAGCCAATCAAATACAAATTCAATTAATAAAAGAGATTGGTGGCAGTAAATCATTCCCTGAATACTATCCCTTCATTGTTTTTATTGCTGAAAAAATTAACTAACCGCCTTAAAATAAAGCTTAGTCACCGTAGGTAGTATAGTGTCTATGTGACTATGGCTCTGTAAACTTGATGAATTATCATGATTATTCCATTCATTAGCAACAGATTCAATCATGCCTGCGATAGCAACAGCTGCTACGTTATAGTCAACGTTTTCTAAAGTGCTCTTCTCCAAGATCTGCTTAGTGCGCTGAATCAGCCTAGCTCTCATAGCTTCATAACGCTTACCAAAAACTGGATCTAAGACAGCAAGCTCCTTACTAAACTTGAGTACACTAGCATTATTTTTAAAACTTTGAAAGATAGCTCTCAAGTCCTTTCTGAGGGCACGATATGAACTCATGCCACGCGCGTAATCAACATTGAGATCACTGCCATCCTTAGATGCAGTGTAAAGTTCATCTTCTACTTGTTCTACAAGGGCATTGAAGACATCTTTCTTGTCTTTGAAGTATAAGTAAAAAGTTCCGTAGCCAAGTCCAGCAGCATTGGTAATATCCTTGACAGTAGTATAATTAAAACCTTTTTCGGCAAAAACATCTTTAGCTACTTTGAGAATCTTTGCTCTTGTCTGTTTTGATTTTTCTGTTTTCAGTTCTACCGTATTCATCAACCTAACCTAATCGAGACCCAGTCTTGATCTCAGCTCTTAATATTTTCTGAATAATTATACTACTATTGATAGGCTAGTCGCCAGTTTTCTGGGTAAATTCAACGATAGCGTATTAGCAAATAAGCTACAATAGACTCTCTAGCAATGAATCCCACTACTCACAAACTAATCAAAACAGCCAAGCCCTATCAGGGTTTATTCTTCTTTACCCTGTTTTGTATGCTCTTTAGTGGGCTTGCAAGTGTACTGCCTTCTTGGTTTGTGAAGATCGCCGTAGACGGAATTACCGCTCTAGAACAGGGTCTTAAGAGCTTTAGCATAATCCCCAAACAAGTAGAACCTTACATACCTCAATGGTTAGCAAACTCAAATCTCGTCAATCTAGATTCAGGTAATTTGCATATAGTTTTACCTTTAGCAATCGTTGCAGTCTTCGCCATAGAAGCAGTACTAAAATTCTTCTTTCAGTATAATTCTCGTAAACTTGGTCTCCTCGTCGTCAAGAAGCTTAGAGAGCAATTTCATAATCATATCAGTCTACTTTCTTTAGCAAGGCAACAAAAATTTGATTCAGGTTCATTGATTTCAGTAATCAGTAGCGATCTAAACAGCTTGCAGTCTTGGCTTGCAGAAAGCATCATGAACCTTTTTAACGAGGGGATTGTTGCTCTATTCTTGTTTGCTTGGTTATTAATTTTAGATGTCAAGCTAACTCTACTATCACTGGTCACTATTCCTCTCTTCGCTATTCCTGTAATCAAGCTTGGCAAGGGCATTAGAAACTATTCCAAGCTTGGACAGGATTACGTTGGCACTATGAGCAGCTTTGTCTCTGAGACATTAAGGAATCAAACTATTATTAAGGCTTTTAATCTTGAATCCTGGAGAGAGCAGAAGTTTACAGTTGAATCTGACAATCTTTATAAGCTCCATAAACGTTGGACATTCTTTATGGCGCTAGTCTCTCCAGTAACCAATGTTATAGGCGCGATCGGCATCTCAACTATTCTATTTATAGGGTTAAGCTCGGTGAAAGCTGGCACTCTTACTGTCGGTGAGTTCTCTTCGTTTTTCGTTACGTCAATTCTGCTTTATGATCCAGTTAAGCGCCTTGGAAGAGTTGCCACTATCGTACAATCCGCTCTAGGTGTGGCAGATAGGGTTTATGAATTACTCGATGAACCAACACAGCTAGAAGAAATTAATCGCAAAGCCACTGCCAAGTTTACTAAGCCAGTAACTGGGCAACTAGAATTCAAAAATGTAAACTTCAAATATGAAGACACTCAATTATTCACCAACCTAAACTTAAACATACCTGCTAAAACAAGCCTCGCTCTCGTGGGACCAAGCGGTGGCGGCAAAACCAGCTTGGTAAGCTTGATTCCACGCTTCTACGAAGTGAATTCCGGAGAAATTTTAATAGACGGAGTTAATATTGCAGAGTTAAGCCTGAATGATTTACGTAAGCAGATCGCTATAGTGACGCAAGAGCCATTATTGTTCACAGGGACTATTAGAGAGAATATTGCTTTAGGTACGCATAATCCCAATGCCACAGATATCATCAAAGCAGCTCAAGATTCGTTTGTAATGGAGTTTGCAGAAAAGCTTGAACAAGGCTTGGACACGAATATTGGCGAGGCTGGTTCTAAATTATCCATTGGACAGAAGCAACGTATTTCACTAGCCAGAGCTTTCATCAGTAAATCTCCCATCATAATTCTAGATGAGCCTACAAGTGCCTTAGATAATGAATCTCAAGAATATATCTATAAATCTATTAACAAACTAATGCAAGATAGAACAGTGATTATCATCGCTCATCGCCTTAGCACTATTAAATCTTGTAATAGAATAGTTTATCTACAAGCTGGACAAATTGTTGAAACTGGCACACATGATGAGTTAGTAGCCAAAGCCCAAGCATATGCGGGATTACTTAATTAATATCAAAGCAGAAAATTAATTCGATATTTATACAAGCGGAGCAATAGGCGAGAGTCGTCTCTCTTTGTGAACGTAAGTGAGCAAAGAGAGACCTCGAGCCCTGCGACGCTTGTTAGTCGAATTAATTTTTGAAATTGCTGTAAATTAAGCTATAATGCTAAATGTGCAGCCTGTCCTTGATAGTCCCAAAGTACCGACTAAAGTTCTTCGTCTTGGCGAAATAAGCTTCATTAATTGCTTACCTATCAATTACGCTTTAAGTCACTGCGATTCCATCCCCTTCTCTATTCAAACTACTAATTCATTTCCTGCAGAGCTCAACCAAAAACTAAGAAATTTAGAATTAGATCTAGCACCTGTTTCTAGCTATGAGTACTTAAAGAATCGTAAGCAGTATGACTTGCTTGAAGGCTTATCTATTAGTAGCACTAGGGATGCTGATAGTGTTTTGGTGTTTATTCAAGGTGCCAGTGGTAATTTATTTATGGCAAGAGAGATCTTTGTTACCGATAAAAGTGCTAGTTCAGTAAATCTTCTAAAGATCATACTAGTCAAAAAATACCGCTATCACTATAGTGATGGTAAGTTCTATAATTCCAGAGGTGATCTAGTAGAATTTGTGCAATTCAACGACAAGCATGATCACTTGAAAATCAAGTTGCTCATTGGAGATGAAGCCCTGATGGCAAGCTCAAGCCCTCATGATTATGAAACAGTAATTGACCTAGGTAGAGAATGGCACGAGATCAGCAACGGCTTACCTATGGTGTTTGGTGTTTGGGCACTGAACAAACAGTCTAATCTTGACCACAAAAAACTAAGCGAGTTTTTTACAAACTTAAAAAATAAAGGATTGAACGAATACTTGCCAGACCTAATCATTGAAGCATATAAGCGCAC
>CAYPGT010000030.1:19776-24239 GCA_964410425.1 uncultured Gammaproteobacteria bacterium | reverse complement strand
TCAACGGCATAGCTTTTAACAATAAAATTAAATTACTAAATCTTACAAACTGTGATCTAGAGCAACTTTCATGGAACCTTCTACCCAATTCTCTTGAAACTCTATATCTTGGCGCAAACCAGATCACTAACTTCGATGAAAGTAGTTTCTCTCCCAATCTTAAAGAGTTAGCTCTCGGAGTGACATTTATCTCAGACCTCTCAACACTACATCTACCTGATACTCTGGAGACGCTATTTCTCAATCGTAATCTACTGAGTAACTTAGAAGGACTCATTCTCCCACCCAATCTCAAGAAGCTAGACTTAAAGAATAACCTTCTAACAAACATAGATGATATAGAGCTACCTGAGACTATGCGTCTATTAAATCTTAAGGGTAATAAGATTAGTCAGAAAGAGCAACGCAAGATACTCAGGAAATATAGGAAGATGAAAAACCTACAAGTTAAATTCTAAAGCCTTAGCACCACTTAATCCTTTAACATTTCTGATAAATCATCCTTAATTTATCAGTTTTATCATTGACATTTTGAACATTTAGCCTCCATTAATCATAATTATATTGTTCATAAGTATTTCTTCATGATTCTTTGATATAATTTTTAGGGTAAATTCACTTAGAGGAGATTCTTATGCGTTTTATAAAAAATGTAGCAACAACAGGACTTCTAGCGGCCCAAGCAGTGGGACTCAATCCTACTGCAACTGCAGCTGATCCAGTTACACCTAAGAAACTTACTAGCGTTACTCGAGTTGAGCCTGCTGTAAGTGATTTATTTGCAGCAAGAGTTGAAGCAGAAAAGGCAAAAACTGAAGCTGTTGATCTTTTCAAATCAGAGACCTGGGATAACTTTGTTAAAAAAGCTGAGCCTCATGTTGTTGAATTACTTAAAGCAGAAATTGCAGATGCCAAAAAGTTTGGCTATAAGGACTCTGAGCTTATCGAATTGATTGACTATGGCATGAAAAAAACCATACCCTCTCAAGTTGCTTTAGGAATTAAATGGTTAACTGTAGGTATTAATAACTCTGCAGTTACCTCCAAGGATGATATTAAGAGATTTTATGATGCTGCCTTAGAAATTGGCGGTTTCGAACGCTATAGCTCTGAAACCGAAGGAAGGAAGGCTCATTTTCAATTTGCAGTGAACTATGCTTTCAGTAAAGATAGTGGCTTTATACTGAAAGGATTGACTCAGGCTGTTCTAGATAGGAAAGGCAAAGGACTTGATGAAAATGAAAGAAAAAGAGTCACTGATGCAATAATAGATCGCCATATTCCTGGTTTCGTAGACGGTACTAGAGCATACTTTTTTCACAGCACACGTGATTAGTTCTTGAATATTTTTATATTAGCTTCTTTGTCCCTATTCGCCGAAGATATTATTGCCGCTCAATGGGTCATCATTTGTTTGTGGTGGTGGACTTGGTGGCGTCACTTGCGGCTGCTCTATAATCTGTGGTCCACCATTATTAATCATAGGACTATTATTACCTATGATATTAGTATTGAAACTTCCATTAATTCCACCAGGTCCGCCGAAGCCACTACCGAAACCGCCACCACCTGAAGCTAAGCTGCTGTCAGCAGCAGATCCTGTACTTGAACTAGATGAAGAAGGGTCTGGAAGATCTTTTGATGAGAATCCACCTATAAGCTTGCCTGTAGTATCAAACTGTTTCTGTAAATCATCTCCTGTCGGTATACTGTGACTAGAGTTTAATGATGAATTGCCTTGTGCGCCAGCGCCTGTCCATGAAGAATCATTCGAGCCAGCAGCTTTGGCATCGGCGGCGGCTTTAGCGTCTGCTGCAGCCTTCGCGGCATCAGATTTTTGTATTCCTAAAATATCGCTACCTGTAATCTGCTTAGAGATCACTGCTTTCTTCTCAGTCTCTGATTGAGTCGCTGTAGTAGTAGAATCGTCAGTTAATTTCTTACCAAGCTTGGTACTTGTTTTATCGTCTGTGATTGGGTTACCCTTCTCATCAGTCACTGTTGTTGATGGAGTTGATGTCGATGAAGCGCGCGCTCCTTTCGCTGTCGCCACGAGGCTTATACTGCTGTGTTGAATTGCACTTGTGCTCATTTTATCCCCCTTGGATATTTTGAGTGGTGCTTATCTAGTACTGCACCTTATAGGTAATAACATATAAAAGTTAAGGGGGAGTTAACAAATCAGGTTCCTCAATAGTAGTAAATCACACCATTCTAAATAGTTTTACAAATAAACAAGAAGGTTATAATAACCAGCATGTCCTTTGGCATAGATTTTCAAGACTTCAAGGCACTGGCTACTAAACAAAGCCTAGTGACTAATTGGATTGAAGTACTAGCTGATTTAGACACTCCGGTATCTGTTTATTCTAAATTAGAAGCCAGCGGATCGGCTACCTTTCTGTTTGAATCAGTTATTGGTGGCGAGAAGATTGGACGCTATAGCTTTGTTGGCTATAAAGCTCTAGAGATCATAGAAACTTACAATGATAATCCTTATAAATTACTTGAAGCTAAGCTTGAAGCTCTTAATTTAGCAAGTAATCAGTTACCCTTCTTTCATCAAGGCTATGTCGGTTACTTCTCATTTGAATCTATACAAAGCATCGAACCCAGCTTAAACATGAAATCATCTATCTATCCGCAAATGTATATGATTCTGGCTGGCTCAATGATTGTATTTGATAATGTCAGCAATAAATTCTACATAGTAGTGAATTCTCTTATTGATAAATCCAAAGTTAATGATGATAAATATTTACAGAAAACATATGATAATTCGATTTCAGAAATCAAGCATATTAAAAAACTAATCGATAAAAAAATCAACCTAGAAAGACTAGAGATTGATGAGAGTATTAGCGTTGAGGCTAAAGATTTCAAATCTAATACTGGCGCTGATGAGTTTCAAGAGATGGTAATACAAGCTAAGAAGCATATTAGAGAAGGAGATATTTTCCAAGTAGTTCTCTCTCATAAATTATCAAGAAAGATTTCAGTTAACCCTTTAAAAGTCTATAGAATATTACGTACTGTAAATCCATCACCTTATCAATTTATATACAACATCAAGCTAAAAAACGGTCAGAGACTTAGTTTGGTAGGTTCATCACCAGAAATGTTGGTTAAAGCAACTCATAAACTTGATAAAAATGGTCAGGAATTTCTAGAAGCTGAGATACGTCCAATAGCAGGTACTTACAGGCGCGGAGCAAACGAAGTAGAAGATCAAGAACTAACTAATAAATTACTCAAAGATCCTAAGGAGATTGCCGAGCATGTCATGCTTGTTGACTTAGCTAGAAATGACTTAGGCAGAGTCTGTGAAAATGGTTCTATTCAAGTCGCTCAGAATATGATAGTAGAAAAATATTCTCACGTACTTCACATAGTTAGCTCAGTACTCGGTAAGATCAAAAGCTCTCTTGGACTTAAAGCAGGACTGAAATTACTACAAGCGTGTTTCCCTGCCGGTACTCTAAGTGGTGCTCCTAAAGTTGAAGCCATTAAAATTATCACTGAGCTTGAGAAGGAAGCCCGCGGTCCTTATGGCGGCACAATTGGATATTTTGGACTAGACGGAATGGTGGATACAGCGATCATGATACGAACTCTCTTAATCACTCCTAATAGCGTAGAAGTGCAGGCTGGTGCAGGCGTAGTTGCTGACTCTGATCCTGCAAAAGAGTTACAAGAAACCTATAATAAAGCTGGGGCCTTAATAAAAGTAATTAATATAGCCTCAAACTAAACTACTTAATCAAGCATTATGCAGCTCATTTTTAGCCTTTACAGAGGCTTATTTCATATTATCTAGATCACTTATACTACCTAGAATTAAGCACATTTCATGAGGGTATAAAGTTTCCATGCTTGAGATGTTCGTTACCGGCGTCGCTCTAGACGTCAGAACTAATATACCTCTGGTCATCCTCAATGATGCCCAGCGTAAGCACACTTTGCCTATTTGGATTGGTCAGGCTGAGGCACAGGCTATCGCGCGTGGACTCACAGGGGCAGAAACCGAGAGACCAATGACTCATGATTTATTGGTAGACATGATTGATTCACTAGAAGCTGAAGTAGATTGCATAGAAATCAACTCTTATGAAGAGTCCACTTTCTTTGCATCAATAATTTTAAATGACAAGGATGGCACTTCAATGGCAATCGATGCTAGACCCAGCGATGCTATCTCTATTGCTCTTAGACTAGAGGCATCAATATTTGTATCTGAGAAGATTATTGAAGACGTCTGCGGTCAAATGGAAGTATTACAAGACAGCGAAGATCAAATAGATCCTATCTCTGATCCTGAGGCACGTAAAGAATTCAAGGAATTCCTTAAGAACGTTAAAGCATCTGATTTCTCATTAGACAAGTCTCAGGGACCTGATAACGAATAAATCTACGGACCTACTATCACCACATTAAGCTTCTCTGGATGAATATATTTTCTTGCG
>CAYPGT010000030.1:0-19676 GCA_964410425.1 uncultured Gammaproteobacteria bacterium | reverse complement strand
CTACGGACCTACTATCACCACATTAAGCTTCTCTGGATGAATATATTTTCTTGCGACTCTATTAACCTCATCTAGAGTTATGGCATTAATCCTAGCTTCATAAGTTTTAATATAATCATTACCAAGTTTATAAAGCTGCAATTGAGATAAGGTATCCACGATGGCTTCATTACTCGCCAAAGTCCTTGGAGCAAACGAACCAATTAAATATGACTTAGTGATTTCAAGCTCAGTGGCATTGATTCCAGATTTCAAGAAATCATTAATAACTTTCTTCGTCAGCTCAACAGCTTTAGCCGTGTTTTTAGGATTACAACCTAAAACCACTTCAAACTCACCTGCACCGAGCGTAGCTGAGAACGAAGTTCTAACGTTATAGACTAGACCATTCTCATCTCTCACCACATTTCCTAATCTGGATGATAAAGCACTACCACCCAAAGCTTGATTGGCAATCAATAAAGGAAAGAAATCAGGATTCATTCTATCTATATGATTAGCATGACCCATAACAATCTCTGTCTGTGTTTTATCAGCCTTAGTAATGATTTCTTCTATTGGTTCTTTTAATTCAACATTAGAAATAAGCGGTGGTTGATTACCCTTACCATCTGCATTCCAACCTTTAAAAGTACTAAGAATCAACTCTTGAGTCTTGGTTGTATCTATGTCTCCCACCATCGACACTAAAATATTATTAGTGTTGTAATTATTAACATAGAAATGCTTTAAGTCATCAATAGTTATCTTCTGTATAGCAGATACTCGCTCATCAATACTATATGAATAATATGGATGTCCTTTAGGGTATACAGCTCTCTTCATTTCACGCCTAGCTATCTTACGCGGGAAATCATCTTCTTGTCTAATCTGTGCAAGAGTTTGCACCTTAAGTCTTTCTAATTCAGTAGCATCAAACTTAGGCTCAGCAAGCATTTCCTTAAGAATAGAATAGACTTCAGGTATATATTTAGTAAGAGTAGAGACATGGATTCTCCCAGTCTCTACTCCTGACTCGAAACTGATATCCGCACCATAGAGATCCAAAAGCTTCGCTATCTCATATTTATCCTTAGATTTAGTGCCACGAGATAACATCTTGCTAGTGAAATAAGCCAAACCTAAATCATCACCATTATTTACAGAACCTGCATAGAGATAGGCATTCATATAAATTATAGGGATACTCTTATCCTCACGATACAAGAGCTTCACACCAGGTATAGTAGAATCTAATTCTTCGAAATTAAGATCCAGCTTAGAATACTTAGCTCCTTTAGAGTATTTTGGCTGACTAATTTTCATTAATTGTTTCAACTTATCAGGATTAATAGGATCAACTACTGCTGCGCCATAATTAGCCTCTTTACTAGGACTAGTATTAGTCAATTCAGTCTCTGTGCTGGTATGAGCTTTAGTTTTCACAGAATTAAGATCTTTATCTAGCAAACTATCATTAGCTTCTTCTGGTAATAAATAGATCACTGTTTTATTAGTCTCAATAAAATATTTCTTAGCAACTCTAATAACATCATCATTAGTAACAGCATTAATATCATTCACCCAAGTAGCATACTTAGTCCAATCATTACAGATGGATTCAAAGTAACCAATCTGCAAACCTTCATCATAAACACCGTCCTGTTGATAAATGAAAGACGCTTCCTCTCGAGCTTTGGCAAGTTTCAAATCTTCTTCTGAGATGCCTTTTTTAACAGCTTCTAGCTCTTGGTAAATTATCTGCTCAACTTTTTCAATATCAGCATCATCGTTTATATTAGCAATAATTCTAAACAGCCCTGGATCACGACTAGGTTCAGCTACGCCCGAGATACCAGAAACTAGTCCTGCATCTACCAGCTTAGGATATAGATGACTAGTCATACCACTAAACGCTACATCGCTAATAATACTGAGAGCTGGTATATCAGCATGAGCAAACTCAGGAATATGAAAAGCAATTCCTAAGAGCTTTACAGAACCACCATTTTTGATGACAACCTTTCTCATACCGTTTTGCTCAGGTTCTTTAGGAGCATGCGCTCTAATATTTTTCTTCGGTTTATATTTACCAAAATATTTTTGAATTAAATCTAACGCAACACTTGAATCAAAATTACCCACCAAAATAGCTACCGCATTATCAGGGTAGTAATAGTTCTCATAAAATTCACGCATATTTTCTGCGTTAATATTCTCGAGATCGTCGCGCCAACCTATGACTGGATTACGATAAGTATGCACTTGATAAGCAGTCGCTCTCAGGGTTTCATAGAGAATATTATTGGGGTCATTTCTGTTACCTTCAAGCTCAGAAACAATAACGCTACGCTCTAAGTTGATTTCATTGGCATCCAGACGTGAGTTTTGCATGCGATCAGATTCAATCTTAATTGCAAGTTCTAATTGATCAGGAGCAAAATTCTCGAAATAAGCAGTATAATCGTCACTGGTGAATGCATTGAAAACACCACCCTTAAGTTGTATAACCTGCGCTATCTCACCCTTAGCAAAAGTTTGAGTTCCCTTAAACATTATATGTTCTAAGTAGTGAGCTATTCCTGTTAAACTTAGAGGTTCATTACGACTGCCAACCTTATACCAAACTTGCCATGACAATAAAGGAACATCAAGATTAGGCTTAAGTAAAACCTTCAAACCATTGTCTAGCTGATATTCATCAATTCCAGCAAAAGATTTAATAAATTTCACTCCTTTAATATTGATACGTTTAGTCTCTTTAGCGCTTAAAATCGCGGTATTCATCATCATAATGCTCCAAATTATTACCAGTAGTTTTAGTTTCTTCTGCACAAGCTATAGAATAGCAGATGATATAATGATCTACATATGTCTAAATTACTTGAGTTTGAACTTATTACACCTGAAGGGATCTTGTTGAAGAATGAGATTAAAGGACTAGTGGCAACAACAGATACTGGAGAAGTAGGTATTTTGTATAATCACGCTAATTTCAAGGCTAAACTTGGCAAAGCTCCAGTGCAATACACTTTAGAAAATGGCTCTCAAGATTTAGTAGCAGTACTTGGTGGCATACTTGAAGTCTCTAATAACCATGTAACAATTTTGACTGATTTTGCAGAAAAGAGTGCTGATATAAACGAAACACAAGCGCATAAAGCAGCAGAAGAAGCTAAGATCAAATTCCAAACGCTAAATCCAGCTGCCTCTCCAACAGATGCTGAGCTGCTTATGGCTGAAGTCAATTTACAAAAAGAACTTTTAAGACTTAAAACCGCACAACTTAGAAAACAATTGTAATTTAGAGTTGTGCTACAATCCTAAATGCTGTAGCTGGTGGTAAAAGCCAGCGAACCAGGTCAGGTGGGAAACCAAGCAGCCTTAAGCTTTCAGTGCTTTTAGGTGCCGCTACAGCTTTTTTTAAGCAAAGCATAAAAAATATAGAATTGGGAATATAATATAGATTATGACCGGAGATCAACAAGAGAAGAAAAAATACAGACTTGGAGAGATTTTAATCCAACTCGGTGCACTAACAGAAGAAAATCTGCAGAAGGCATTGGAAATTCAGTCAAAACAGCCGGCAGATGAGAAATATCCCATCGGAAGAATTTTATTAGAAGAAGGCTCTATTGAACCAAATGATCTCATAGAGGCAATTAAGATCCAATCAATGCAATCTTAGTCGATCCCTTTGAACTACACTAAACAAGAACTCTTAAATCAAATCAGGGATTCTAGCAGCCCCCTGATGGCTTCAAGCAAAGCACAGTATTCTAATCAAGAGCTAATCACTAACAAGATTACAAGAATCACAAGTATTCTTGAACATCCCAAGCTTGATCCCAATCAAGAAACTATTATAACTAGATGCCCAGGACGCATTAGTCTTAGTAAGCATGCTGATTACATTAACAATGATCTTCTCTATACCTTAGGTGATAGAGATATTTATTTAGCTGCACAAACCATCAGTGAAAGCAAACTTATACTCGTTAATCTAAGTGAGGATTTTGGTAATTGTGAGATTGCTTTAGATGAACTTCATAAGATAGATAAATCTTCTTGGACGTTTTATCCAGCAACTCTATATCAAAAACTCATTAAATCTAATCAAGGAATGGTTCTTGTCTACAGTAGTGATCTACCTGCTGCAGGTGGTTTAAGCTCATCACATGCCTTAATGCTCAGTACTGCAATCGCCATGCTAAATCTTAGTTTACAAGAACAAACAGTTAATAGCGAACATCTTATCCCATTGTGCCAAGAAGTAGAAAACGCTCGGGGATTTAGTTCTGGACAAGGTGATCAAAGCGCCCAATTACTCTGTAAGAAAGATCATTTTAGTTTTATCAAACTCTTTCCTCAACTGCAAATCGAACACCGTCTCATACCAGTAGACCTGGCTATTATCAATGCACCTAGTTTTATCAATGCTGACAAGAGCTTACCAGAGTTTCAAGCTGCTAACGACAATATCAAAGCTTATAAAAAAATCAATGAACTTTCTCACAAGTATAGCTGTGAGTTTCTAGGAGATCTTTTATATAAATTCACTGAGCCAGAATTATTCAAAATACTTGAAGACATAGAAGATAAATCATTACGCGGACTGGCACTTTATGGATTAGCAGAAGGTGCACGAGTAAAGGAATTGAAAGACCATTTAGACAGCAAATCTCTTGGTAAACATCTCAATCTATCTCACCAAGCTGAGAAGAATTATTACTATGATACTGAAACACAAAGCTGGCGAGCAATTTCTCATGACCAGCAACTTGCCTATAAGTTCAACCCTCAAGAATCAATCTCATCTCACTCGGGAATCTACTTGGCAAGCACTATTGCTAATGATCAATTACAATACTTCGCTAACAGTTTAGAAGGAGTTTATGGCTCATCAATCAGCGGCGCTGGCTTAGGTGGCAATAACACCATTATTTGTGATAAAAACAAAGTTCAAATAATTAAACAGCAACTACTAGAAGGCTTTTACCGTGAATGTGGACTTGAGCAAGAAGCTCTCAATAAGGTACATATTTCATCCAGTTCTGCTGCTGCTGCGAGAGTGATTTAAACATTAACAGGGATAACGCACCCTTAATCATATAAGGGTATAAAGCTAGCATGGGTAGATTTCTAGCCACTCTTGCTGCTTTAATGACACTGGTGAGCAATCCAGGACTAGCTTTAGCGTCCACAGAAACTCTTAGCCCAATGGAAATTATTAATATTCCAAATGAATTACATGCTCTAAAACTAGAATTCAACGAGGCTTCAGTTTCAACTCAAAAAAATCTTTCAAACATAAGTAAAGGCAACGAGTCCTCAGACCAATCTACCTTAATGCATAAAAAACAAATCAAAAATAAACTATGTTCGTTAAATAGAAAGTTTGGACCACTTGGATTAGGACTTAAAGTTAAT
Source organism: uncultured Gammaproteobacteria bacterium (assembly GCA_964410425.1). GTDB lineage: Bacteria > Cyanobacteriota > Vampirovibrionia > LMEP-6097 > LMEP-6097 > CAYPGT01. Next base: position 14,267 of record CAYPGT010000030.1, on the reverse strand, counting down.
CCGTTAAATATTAGCAGTTGCGGATTAATGGTTAATCTTGACCTTATGAGATCCTACGAAATACTGAGTTCTAAACCTAGTTTCGCGGAATTAACAGAAGCTTTTAGACCAGAACCTAATCAACATTTCATTGATCCTACCGTCTTATCAATATTAGGTAAAACTTTAGTATCAATCAACGACAAAATTAATCCCTTAGCTAATCAAGAGCTAAAAGTTCAGTAGCGAGTTTTAAGTATTCATCTGAACCCTTAGTAAAATTGATTTTTATATCAAGTTCCGCATCAGGTTTATCCTTATAGTTGATCATGCCATCATTAAATATAGAGCCTGAGAACTGCTCTCTTACAAGCTTTGCCGGGTCAATAAAATTAAACTTAGATGCTTGATTTCCATTATTTAATAATGAATAATGAGTACATCCAATAATTACATCTTGAATATCATCAGGTAGCTCTTTCAAGTATTTTTGCCATTCCAATCTAGCTTCCTCTAATTTAGCAGCTTCAAGTAGCGGCACTATTGTAGGGCATTTCACAGGATAAATATTCAAGTTCCAATTTTTATAACGCCGCGAATCTATAGTAGCGTTGGTCGCCATTAAGGCAACACGCTTATTTTTATACTTGTTCAGGTTTTCAATAAAATATTTATCCATGACATTCTTAAGGCTGATGACCTGGAAACTAAAGTCACTCAAATCAATTTCATCAAGGTACATGGAGCTAGTATTACAAGCTGATATTAATATATCGACGTCATCTTCTTGCATATACTCTGCAATTTCAAAAACATAACTTTTCAATTGCTCTGGACTCTTGTCCCCATAAGGAGCACGAGCAGAATCTCCAAAATAACTATAAGAGTATTTATTACCGAATTCATGTATAAATTCTTTCAATACAGACAAACCACCTAGACCTGAATCATAGAAACCAAGTCTCATATTAGTTCCGGGCAAACTATTTTGCCCCCTCCAAGTAATTAATTATTCCTCTTGCAGCAGCTTTAGCTAAATCATTCTGATAACTATCCCTGGTTAACTTCTTACGTTCATCGACATTGGTCATAAAACCAAGCTCAAGCAAAACTGAAGGCGCCTCTGCATACTTAATAACCCAAAAATTTGCCTTACGCACTCTCTGATCAGGCATACCCACGTCTTTCAATAATTGTTTATGAACTACATTCGCTAATGCAAGCCCAGCAGGAGAGAAATAATAAGTCTGTAAGCCTTCCATATTAGGATTGGTTGCTAAAGCGTTAACGTGAACAGATACAAACAACTTAGGGTCAATAGAATTAGAGACTTCAACTCTCTCTGCTAAGGAAACAAACCTATCATCACTTCTTACCATGTAAGATTTAATACCTGCAGCCTCTAAATAGCCTGAAAGCTTATGGGCAATGCTTAAAGTAACGTCCTTCTCATTATAACCACCATAGATTGCACCATGGTCATAGCCACCGTGCCCTGCGTCTATAACGACAGAACTACCTAAACTTTTCTGAGCAGTCTCTATGTCACTTACAGTCTCAACTTTATTAGCGTCTGCTGTCCCCAACATCCTTATCAACAGTGACTTACCACCTTCACCTTCCTTAAACTCTTCAAGTAAATTCTTACTCTTCAAATCAAAAACTATTCTTGTTACAGGACTACCTAAAGTTGCAAGTCCTAATCTCACATTCTCAACTTGTGCTGTAGGTGGTAGTTGAATTGCAGCCAAGGCTTCATCAAAATTAACTCCAATCAGATCAACAAGTAAGCGCTCTGGATTGTGTATCTTTAAGAACTTATAGTCAAGCTTTCTAACTGATTCTACAGCGTAGATAGATTCATCTTTAGTATCTTTAATGATTTTCAAACCCAGTACCTTATTAGGTAATTTACTAGGATTGGCTGGTTCTGCTACTTTAGTTTCACTCTTATCACTGCCTAGTACTAACAATTGTCTTTCATTATTACTAATACGAACTTCTCTCTTATGCGTTTTCTTACCGGTAAAAACAATTCTTACAATAGAATCATCGAAACGAGCAACTCTTATAACTTCTTCGCCATTAACAAACTTTTGTGCCTGAGCTTCGCTTTTGAGCTTAGCGCCAATCAAATCCAATACTAAACGCTCAGGATTGTCCAACAAGATAGTACGCGGCACCAAAGGTCCACTGGCAGTGATTCTTAAATCACCATCAAGAAAGCTTAAGTCTTGAATCTCAACATCATTAACGTGAAACTTAAAGAACAAACTTTGTCCAATATTCTCAATATTGATTTTCTCAAGAGCTGTAACTGTCCTAGCTTCACTAACAATACGTACTGTAGCAGCATCAAATTGTGCCACTCTCACTTCAGTGACATCATTACCTCGGGGCAAATCAAACTTAAAACTTCTTTCACCTAAATGAGCATCAAGTAAATCAAAAACTAATCGTGGTGGATTTTCATAAATCCTTCTCTTGAACTTTACATCACCAAAAGAATCATGAGTAATAGTCAGAGTAGAATCTCGGAAGATGACATCTTTAATTTTGATATCCTTCTCGCTTGCTGAAACAGCAAGACTCAGTGTTAAAAAACACAGAAGGATCGGACTTATCTTTTTAATTATTTTATACACGTCAATACGAGCCACTAGGACTCCCTATTCTTAATATTAAAGCAAACTAGTGGCGTTTTAACAATGAAGAAGAATTTAATTCATTATAATAATGCAATATGTAAGACGCCCGAAGGGCGAAATACATATAGTAGTATGTAAGGGAGTGACTAAAGCAATCAAAATAGGCATACTTGGCAGCACCGGCTACACTGGTGCTAGTTTAGCTGGGATACTTGCTAAACATCCTAATACAGAGATTATTTTTCTCGGGTCTCAACAATATGCGGGAGAAAAATTCTCTAAGATTTATCCACAATATAAGCAACTCATAGATTTGGAATGTATCGATGCTAATGATCAATACATTGAATCATTAAACTCAAAACAAATTGATCTGGTATTTTTTGCCACTCCAAATGGTATTTGCTATAAGCATGCCCCTACATTAATCGAGAGGGGAATTAGTGTCATAGACCTTAGTGCTGATTATAGGTTTAGAGATCTAAGTATATATGAACAATGGTATGGTTTCAAAAGAGATGATCAGAAGCTTAATGCTCAAGCTATTTATGGTTTAGTTGAATTTAAGCGAGCAGAAATCAAAAAGCTCAAACGACCAGCCTTAATTGCCAACCCAGGTTGTTATACTAGCTCTGCAATATTGGCTCTAGCACCGCTATTAGAGAGCTATTCCAATATCATAGATCTCAATTCAATAATCATAGACGGTAAATCAGCCATTAGCGGAGCTGGTCGTAAAGCTTCTACCGAGTTACTTTTCTCGGAACTGAATGAATCCTGCTCTCCTTATAAATTAGCTAACAGTCATAGACATGGACCTGAATTGGAAGCCTTCTTTTCAGAACTTACAGGCACTAAAATTCAATTAAGTTTCTCTCCTCACCTCATTCCCATGACCGCAGGTTTACTCACAACCTCCTACATGAGTTTTAGCGAAGACCTTAGTGAAACCAAGCTGAGAGAGATCTACGAGAAACGCTATGCCAATGAACAGTTCGTTACCGTACTTGAGGCAGACGTCTATCCACAAACTCGTTGGGCAGTTGGAACTAATCAAGCGTTTATTCAGGTTAAATACGATTCTCGCCTCAAACGTGCCACTATTGTTTGCACCATAGACAACCTCATGAAAGGCGCGGCCTCACAGGCTGTACAGAATATGAACTTGTTGTTTGGTTTAGCAGAAGAGACAGGGCTATCCTAACTGTTTTAACAAGGGCGCTAAGACCGCTTTCTTTCTCACAAAGCTACGGATATCACCAATCGCAGTTTCTAATTCCAAAACTAGATTAGCAGAGTTTAGTTCATGGCTTTTATTTGCGTATTCATTTTGCAACAAAGCAAGCATTTCTATTAGATGACCATCATCTGCTTCTGCGAGCTTTTCAGCTTTAATAATTTGTTCTAACTGGGACTTAGCAGAACTAGTCTCCAGCCACTGCTTCAAATCAGCGTAAAGCTCATGTGATTGTTCTTGATACTCTTTAATTTCGGTATTATTAAAATGAACTACCTGAGATCTACTCACTAATGTTAAAAGAACGGCATCTTTAGATTCAGAGAGAAGCATAAACATAGTATTGGCTTTCGCCTCTTCAATAGTTTTTAATAGTACTGTAGCTGAGTCTGGCTTAAGCGTTTTGAGACTGGCATCTTCAATGATAACGATACGAAAATATTCTGAACTCTGCGACAACTCAGTCAGTAAGCCCTGAGCTTGCTCCATTTTGATAATCTGCTTACGCCGAACTTTAGTAGTCTCATCTTCATCATTATTCTTCTTATCGTCTTCTTCAGGCTTGAGTATAAGTGGTGTGCGTGGATGTGTATCAGCGGCAATCCATCTACAGTTTTGACATTGCATGCAAGGCGCATTCAAGCTTGCAGATTGGATATTCAATTGACAATTTAGTACTAAGTTTATTTGCTTAATAAGCTCAAGCTTATCTTCCAAAGCCCTACCAGTTAAGAGGTAAGACCTTGCCATATGATTCTTGGTTAAGCTTTGGTTAAAGAACTCGCTTGCTAATGGTTGTGATTCTAGGTTAATTAGCTCTTTCATGGCGCTCACAGAGGACAATCATAGCAAAGTTAAAAAATATTTATCAAGCTTAACTAAGACTTAACTTAGCTATGCATAACTATCTCTAGTTCAGATTTAGTAACCATAAACCGATACTAAACAGAGCTCGAGACATTTGCTTATAGCATTTAACAAAATGCTTAGCAGTAGTTAAAGCCAAGAGTGGGCCCATAAAAGCAAACTTAAGGCCAATTAACAAAACAAAGGAGAAAACCATGGCATCAGGAATAGACGGGCGCAACCCCACGATAAGATTGTCGATCATCAGATCGCAAATTGATAGACAACAACAAGTAATCGCACTCCTTGAGAACAGATTACAAGAGACGATATTAGGTGGTACCGATGTCGGTAACATATATCGCGACCAATTTTTAGACGGATTATTAGGCGAAGTAGCTGGTATATATGGAGATCAAGCTGTAGTAGATTCACGCTTCGGATTCAATAACGCCGGTGTACCTTTGGATGGTAATGGAGTAGCAGTAGCTGGATTGATAGATGCCCAGGGCAATATCAATCAAGCCGCATACAATGCTTACCTTGCCCTTCAAACAACAGATGTACAACAAGCCAATGCAGTTAGATTACAACCAGCTTATTCTGGTCTGTCTGGCGCAATGCAAAAAGGTGTAACAGATTTTCAACAATTTGACGCCAGTGGAAACCCTTTACCTCTTGAGCAAGACGGTCTAAGACAATTGCTGTATCAAGCAAGAGCTCTTATGGGTGAATTAAGAGTAGAAGAACAGCATTGGAACTCTGAAGTATCAGAGGAAAAATCTAGACGCAAAGAGTTGGCTGACTTTACTAAAGGCTAAACCATACCTTGATCACCAATATTACGCTCGTAACATTTCGATGGCACGGAGATCGTGTCGGCGAGTTTGTAAGCTAATATTTGTGCATCTAAAAGATTCTCGGCGACTGCAGTTGCTCCGAATACTTCGGATTCCATACCGCCACGAGAATCCTTCTCTCTCTTGCCTGTAAGTCCATAGAATACGAGAGGTACACCATTGAGAGAACCATATTTCTCTTCTAGCCTTTCGTTGATTTTTTCCAGTATATCTAAATTATATATATGTCCTGGAACACCAGCATAACTATCACCAGCGACTATATTCACCGCAAGTGCCGATCCCAGGAACTTGTGAAAACCATCCTTATAAAAACTCAAATCAGCATTCGCTGATGAAGAGAGAACTTCATATAGATCCTCATCAAACAACGGCAATATAACTTGTGCATCAGAGTCAGCCATAGTAGTACGGTACTGTAGTAGCTTGGGTTTAAGAGCATCATTAACATCCAAGACTAGGTCAAAAGCTAAGAGTCCTGTAAAAGCTCTATCATGGAGTTCATCACTACTAGCTCTCATTGCTTCAATAGTAGGGTTAATAATCTCATGACGAATGCGTTTCATTAATGTATCCGTCAATATTGGAGTTGGTGCATAAGCCCCCAGATCATAGTAGCCATCAGCCACTTCATTATAATTTCGATAAGCCTGAACAGGTGGAAGCATCAAAGATCTCCTACCATCACAAATAGTATTAATGGTAAACTCGTGCCCTTCAATAAGCTCTTCAATAACAACACTAGTTAAGTCACGCGATAAGAACTTTTGTTTAAACATGTCCTTTAGAATTTTACGTGCTTCCTTAAAATCACTGGCTATCATCATCGAGTCAGATGATCCAAACTGTTTATCCAAGCGGATCTTCAAAGGGAATTTAACTGAGTTTAAGAACGCTAAAGCAATATTTAAATTATCAAAACAAACAAAACGAGGACAAGGTATATTATGGCGATACATTAAATCTTTAGCAAAAGCATTAGAAGATTCAAGCTTAGCTGCTGCCTGAGTTGGACCAAGAATTAACTTACCAGCTTCTCTAAATCTATCAACAATACCCTTGGCATACAATCTACTCTCTCCCACAATAGTAAGGTTAATGTTTCTAGCAATAGCTATTTCTAAAAGTTTATCGATATCATCTATATCAGTATCAAGACACTCAGCAATCCTACTTAGGGCAAGATTACCCGGTGCAACAATAATTTCTAAATCACGATATTTCTCAGAAGCCAAAAGTTTCCATATAATGGCATGTTCTTTTGAGCCTGATCCTATTAGCAATATCTTCACAAGATAAATTCTCTCATGGAAACTAATAAGCGTCCAGCTTCAAGATGTCCCATTTTACCCCCGACCCCAAGCGGGACAAAATATCCTGTTATATTAAGGATAGTATATGCGTTTAATTGCTCCTTTTACATTTATAGCTTTTTTTCTTAGTGGTATCAGTGCACTAGTTTATGAACTAACCTGGGTACGTTTACTGAAACATGTCTTTGGTTCAGATAGCCTGGCTCTTAGTACCATGCTTACAGTATTTATAGGTGGTATTGCATTAGGAACTTTTATCTCAGGAAAACTAATTGAATACTACTTTCGTTTTGATAGAGATCTAGATGATAAATCACAAAATGCACTAAACCTGGGTCAAGGCTATTCACTAATGTTTAGTTACTGTTTAGTAGAACTAGCTTTGGGTTTATATGCACTACTTATACCAATATTATTAGGACCACATGTGCTAGGTAATATTTGGTCTATATTTGCTGGATATTCCTTAGAGAATGCAATGATAGGATCACTGCTTAAATTTTCAATTTCTTCTTTACTATTAATTATCCCTACAATGCTTATGGGTATTAGTTTCCCGATATTGACAGAATTATTAGCAATTCATAACGGCAAAAATTTCACTGAGCACCATACTGATCAGTTTGCAGCTGCCAATCTTTATGCAACCAACACCTTTGGGGCAATCATTGGAGCCATCGTTGGCGGTTTTTACTTACTACCTCAACTAGGCTTAAATAACAGTGTTTATCTAGCAGCTATGCTAAATATTGGCATTGCTATATTTTGTTCTCTATGGTTTCTAATTAACCAGGACAATTTTACTGGAGCGAATCCTTTACAAGTACTAGACTTCATCAGTGCCGCAGCAGAGAAATTAAACTCGGCTGTGGTTAAGACTAAACTTGCACATATCAAACCTAATGATAATGAGAAAAAATATCACAGAACCATAGCAATCTTGTTAATTATATCTTTTACAATTGGATTTATAAATCTTAGTTTAGAAGTTATATGGACAAAAATTCTAACTCTGGTGATCGGTTCATCTACTTATTCACTCAGCATCATTCTCATAGCAGTACTTATAGGAATCAGCGCTGGAGCCTATTTGCTGCACTGGATTATTAAAATAGCCAATTTCCTGAAAATAACTTACATCAAATTTCTAAAAATATCTTTGTTTAGCTTTGCAGTACTAATTTTCATCTCTTCATCTTTTTTCAATCAATTACCATGGTTATTTCTAAACCTTAGTCAAGCTCTAATCACAGACTCTGAGTCATCCACTTGGTTTATCACTAACATACTTAAATTTTGTATAGTTGCTATCATTGCTATCCCAGTAACTTTTGTAGAAGGGGTTATTTTCGCCTTCATACTTTATCTCATCTCTAGTGACACTAACTTGATTGAAAGCAAACTCCTTGAGCCAGTTGGCACCAGAGTAGCAAGAGCTTCATATATTAATACTGCTGGAGCCATAATCGGTTCCTTCATAACAGGATTCTTCTTCATACCACTACTAGGTAAATTCGGCAGTGGCATTTACTATAGTCTGGAAATTTTCATCGTCATTGCGTTTTTACTTGCGATCCTACCTTACAGCCTCAACGAAGAAGAAGCAACACCTACCGTAAAACAATCCAAGCTTTATGGCTCTCGTGAAGAAAAGATCAAAGATGGTCTGCAAGCTTGGTTCGCACCCAAATCAAACGACAATATATTCAAACCCTCATGGACAATGCTTCCTATAATCATCTCTATGCTCGTTGCCATGATCTTTTTACCGCAACTCAACACTCAAGAAATTGCCAGTGGTGTATCTGTATACAACGGGTTAAAGTTCAAATCTATAAATAAAAGTCAGTATAAGAATGCTATTGCAGAAAAAATCCTCTTCCATAAAGAAGGATTAAATAGCATTGTTACTGTAGTAGAGAATGATGCTGCAAATGCCATCTTCTTAAAAAATAACGGCAAAATAGAAGCTGGTAAACCCATCAGACCAGAAGATCCATCTAAAGCAGATATGCTAACGCAAATCTTACTTGGACAGCTTCCAATCATGGTTAAACCAGAAAGTAGAAATGCCTTGTTAATAGGCATGGGGTCTGGTATCAGCCTCAAATCCCTTGCCAAAGCAGGTTCCAAAGCTAAATTAACTAAGATTGATATTTGTGAAATAGAAGAACAGGTTTTCAGAGCAGCAGAAAAATTCTTTAACGCACCCACTGGACCAAACTATAAAGGTGTAGAATTGAGGCGTCATGTAACTGATGCTAGAAACTTTCTACTCGCATTAAATCCTTCTCCAGAAGCCGTTGCAAATTATGATCTAATCGTCTCTCAACCATCAGATCCTTGGATATCTAGCGCTCTATTCACTCAAGAGTTCTGGCAACTTGCAGCTAACAATTTAAATGAGCAAGGAGTTTTTGTTCAATGGTTGCAGCTATATTCTATTGATCCAGAGTATCTTAAAATAGCATTAACTACTTTTCAATCTATATTTCCTGAAGTATTAGTGTTCAGACCCGGCAATGCAGCTGAATTGATTATTGTTGGATCTAAGTCAGAGATTGACATTGATAGCATTCAAATTCAAAACCTTATTGCCCAAAAAGATATCAGAAAAGAGTTAACTCAAATTAACATCAACAATGAAGCGGAATTACTAAGTAGTTTAATTTTAGTACCTGAATCAGTTAAAGCTATAATTAACACTAATGGCTTAAATAGTGCTGTCCATCCAAACAAACAAATAAAAATACTCAAATATATAAGTAAGATTGATAAAGACAGCACTCAATATCAACCTAAACTAACTTCGCTTGAGCCTAGCGCTGAAAACTCCATTTCCAAAACAAATGGCTTCACTGCTTTTAATTCATTAAACACTGATGACAATATGCTACTTGAGTTTCATACTTCTCAAAAGATTAGTGAATTCTATGAAACACTCAAGCAAAACGAAAGCTTCTTAATGGATCAAGTGGATCCTAATGCTATTATTAGATTTCTAGCTGAACAGAAAGATCCTAACTTACTAATGAAAATCGCTAGAGCTGACAGCCAAATCAGTACCAAGTTTCACCAAAAAATGGCTCTGGGATTGGCTCAGGAACTATACAACATCAATCAAAGCCCAGCTAGCGCGTTAACCCTATATGAAGTTTACAAGAATAGTGGAGAAGATCAAAAAGCTGAATCTATACTCTACGAAGCTCAATCAAAATTCTCCGACCTTCTTAGCATTAACAAGAAAGCAAAACTAACCATCTTTGAAGGTCTAATCGAAGGACCGTCACTTGATGATTTTCAACTCGCCAGTCTTGCTGAGATATATGGTCACAGTCACGATTGGGCTAAGGCTGAAGCTTTAATTGGCAAGGCTCTTGAACTTAATCCTTATAATGCCGATCTGTTTATTGATCAAGCTGATATTAGATTAAAACAGGTTCAATCACAATCAACTCAAGGCAAGTTATCGACTAAAGCTCAGACCAAACTTAAAAACGAATTAGCCGATATACAACTCGGCTACGACAACGCAATTGACAAGGATAACTTAAATGCAAGAGCTTATGCACAACTAGCAAAGTTCTATTTATATCAAGCAAGTGCACTCACCGAACAAGGTTCAGAGCTTGAGACTGCAAGTTTCAAAGCTAAGGCAATAGATAACTTAAACAAAGCTATTAAAATTAATCCTCGTAATGCCGATACTCAACTTACCTTAGCTGAAATTTACCTAGCAACACTACCAGAGTCTCAACTAGCACTAGCCAAAGCTCCAGAAGCAAGCATAGAAAAAGCATTGAAATATTTACGCAATAGTATATTGCTTAATCCATACTCTCTAGAAGCCAATTACCAAATGGCAGACTTGGAATATAAAATAGGCAATCTTGATCTGGCTTATAAGCATGTGAGACGTCTCATGAAATTCTGTGAAACGGGCTCTCGCTGCGTTGATGAATTAGGTCCAGAAAAACTTGAGAAAGCTCATAAGCTTTCGGAGAAGTTAGAGAAACTAATTCATCCGGCTAAAGCAAAGATAGCTAATTAGAAGTCATTCAGCTTTTCTAACAAATCTAAGCCGTCTTATTACCAGCAGGCTCTTTAGAACCACCAACTGTAGAACCAGTACTAGAGAGTGTTAGTACTTTCTTCCTGGTTTTAATAGTAGATTTCTTGAGATTGTCTTGTTCTTCCTGACTATACTGTCCAATAATCTTAAACAGAACTTTAGCCTTCACTAAAGCTTGTCTTGCATCTGTTTCTTTTTGTTCATCAGTAACAGGCTCCGTTACTACAGAGTAATCCTTCTCTTTCGGAAATTCTGGATCAAACTCTAATGATGCTTCAACTTTATCACCAGGCTTAAGTCTCTCGTGAATCAACTCATCAGAAATAGTGTCTTCAAGTAAGCGTTGGATAGCGCGTTTCATTGGACGTGCACCAAACACCTTCTGATAACCTTCTGTAGCAACCTTATCCTTAACTTCATCAGTAAGTTGAATAGTCATACCGTGCTCTTTGAGACGTAATTCTAGATCCTTGATCATAATGTCAACGATGCGGCGCATATCATCTCTATTAAGATGTCTGAATACGACAACATCATCAAGCCTATTAATAAACTCAGGCTTAAATCCGCGTTTTACCTCTTCCATCACGGCATCTTTCATGCGTTTATATTCGTCATCTTCAGCCTTATCCTTACCAGCTGCAAAGAATCCAATACCTCCAGTATTAGACATGCGGTTTGCACCAACGTTAGATGTCATGATAATGATAGTATTCTTGAAACTTACTTTACGTCCGCGACTGTCTGTAAGGTGACCATCATCTAACATCTGTAACATAACGTTAAACACATCTGGGTGCGCTTTCTCAATCTCATCAAAAAGCACAACGCTATAAGGCTTACGTCTAACAGCTTCTGTTAACTGTCCGCCGTCTCCATAACCAACATATCCTGGAGGAGAACCGATAAGCTTACTAACTGTATGCTTCTCCATGTACTCAGACATATCCACACGTATTAAATTTTCTGAACTACCAAAGAAATAATCTGCAAGTACTTTAGCCAGCTCTGTCTTACCCACACCAGTAGGACCGCAGAATAAGAATGAACCAATAGGACGCTCTGGGTTTTTCAGTCCTGAACGCGCACGGCGAATAGCCTTAGACACTGCTGTCACAGCCTTATCCTGACCTATAACTCTTGTATGAAGTATATCCTCCATATCTTTAAGTTTCTCAGTCTCACCTTGTTTCAAGTCACCTACAGGAATCCCTGTCCAACTAGAAACTATGTGAGCAATCTCTTCTTCAGTAACTTGAGGTTTGTTCTTCTCTTGTTCTTTCTTCCAATCTTCTTGGATCTCTCTGATCTGATCTCTAAGCTCGTTCTCTTCATCACGTAACTGTGAAGCTTTCTCAAACTCTTGATTACGAATTGCTTCTTCCTTCTGGCGAGAGATCTTAATTAAACTAGTCTCTAATTCTTTACCTTCTGGTGGTAGTGAACTAGCACGCAAACGCACTCTAGACGAAGCTTCGTCAATCAAGTCGATAGCCTTATCTGGCAAGAATCTATCAAATATATATCTATCAGAAAGAGTTGCAGCAGCTTCAATCGCCTTGTCGGTAATGATTAAACGATGGTGATCTTCATACTTCTGTCTCAATCCTCTAATAATGTCGATAGTCTCATCCACAGTAGGTGAATTAATAATCACCGGCTGGAATCTACGCTCTAGGGCTGCATCACGTTCTATATGCTTACGGTATTCATCTAAAGTGGTTGTACCAATACACTGTAACTCACCACGAGCTAATGCCGGCTTCAGAATATTGGCCGCATCTATCGCACCTTCTGCCGCTCCTGCTCCAATCAAGGTATGTAACTCATCGATGACCAGCATAATATTTCCAGCTGAACGGATCTCATCCATGATCTTCTTAAGTCTCTCTTCAAACTCACCGCGATACTTAGTACCAGCAACTAATAAACCTAAGTCAAGCATTACTAGCTTCTTACCTTCAAGTAGATCAGGCACATCACTAGAAATGATCCTCAATGCCAATCCCTCAGCCACTGCTGTCTTACCAACACCTGGTTCACCAATGAGCACTGGATTATTCTTAGTTCTTCTACCAAGTATTTGAATAACTCTTTCGATCTCTTCGAATCTACCAATCACAGGATCTAATCTTCCTTCCTGAGCAGCTAATGTTAAATCTGTTCCAAACTCATCTAAGGTTGGTGTTCTAGTTCTACCACCAGCTTGATTAGCAGCAGCACCTTTAGCACTACTACCAGAACCCACTCCTAGTAAGGATCCACCAGCAGCACCACCTGGAGCGCCACTACCTGAAGACTCTCCAAGTAATCTAATGATGTGTTGTCTGACCTTCGCCAAATCCACTCCTAGATTGTCAAGCACACGTGCAGCCACACCTTCACCTTCTCTGATTAAACCAAGAAGCAAATGCTCTGTTCCAATATAATTATGTCCAAACTGACGCGCTTCATCCCAGCTCAGCTCTAGGACACGCTTGGCACGCGGTGTGAAAGGTATCTCTACCGCTACGAATCCAGAACCACGTCCAATAATTTTCTCTACTTCAACTCTAGCGTCTTTAAGATTAACGCCCATAGATTTAAGTGTCTTCGCTGCTACACCAGTACCCTCGCCAATTAGCCCCAATAAAATTTGTTCAGTACCAACAAAATTATGTCCCAAGCGTCTAGCTTCCTCTTGGGCTAACATGATTACTTTTATGGCTTTCTCTGTGAATCTTTCAAACATGGGGTGTTCCGTTCCTTAATATTAATCAGCTAATAGTAAAATTAGCAAATCAACTACTTATATTATTCACTCTTTTAGTTCAAAATATCTAGAATTAACAGATATTTATTATTAGAACGTTAACTAGAAATCACTATTTATAAGTAATACAGGATAGGGCAAGATAAGAGATCACAATATTAGGAGCAAGCAAAAATCCCAGCTTTTAGACTGGGATTCTCGTAGGGTGTATTAGGGAAAACAGGGAATTTCTCTATAACAAAACAATTAAGCGATAGTTCTAGTGATGTTCATAGTAGCTCTCATTAAGCTTTCTAAGTCATGCTTTAACGCGTAAAGAACCGCTTGAGTTCTATCGTTAACTTTAAGCTTAGTGAAAACGTTGTTAATGTGAGTTTTCACAGTAGACTCAGAAATGAAAAGTTGTTGAGCAACTTTCTTATAGTTATAACCTTCACATAGATACTTAAGCACTTCTGCTTCTCTCTCTGTGAGCAGTTCTAAGTTACCGTAGTTAGAGTTAGCGTTAGTGAGAATTGATTGTTTCTCATTAATAAGATTTCTGATAGCTTTGCTAATCA
>CAYPGT010000029.1:8020-24447 GCA_964410425.1 uncultured Gammaproteobacteria bacterium | reverse complement strand
TAAAATTAATCCTGATAAGCCTGTTGAGTTAGAGTTTATTTACGAGAGTTTTTAGCGGCACTTTATATGCTTTGACATCTTTATGTATCTAACAAAGTTTTGTCAATTTGCTAACGGTATTTTCTCCGTTCAGGTCAAAAGATCGTTTATTAGTGCTCATTGAAGACCTCCTCCCTTGAAGATCTGGTTGACCTGAAACTACGAAAATCCCGCGCAAATTGACAAAACTAATTGGATTATTATACCAAGCTTAAGCTTTCTTTCGCTCTCTGAGCAAGTTCTGGCAACTCATATTCTTGTATCTGCAGTAACACTTCATCAAGCTTAGGATCACAGACTATTGCTCTCAATTCTAAACCTGCTATATGAGCAAGTATCAGAGCATGAAGTCGCATAGATATCATTGTAGTAAAATTTCCTCTGAGTAAATCAATTAGTGCATCAGGATTATGGATTTTGGCATAAATAATTTCTGCACTTAGTTGTAATTCTTCCATAATCTTTTGCGTAAACAATTCATCACTATCTTCCATTATGAGAAACACTGGTTCTGAATCACAATCTAGGAGCAAATCTTTAAGAGCATTAGTAATTTTCTCTATAGGTTCTTTCGTTTCTCTTATAGATACTATAACTTTAGACCGTTGAGCATTGAGCGTTGAGTGTTGAGCAGTATTAGCTAAACTCCATGCTAAGTCACTTCCATAATGATGTTTTATTTTTAATTGAGTAAGTAGTTTGGAACTACTGGCATCGCGCACACTCACACTGTTCGCAAGTTTGAAGCTCACATAAGTTATGAATTTATTCAGAGGAGTGCGTAGAGGTCCGATTCCCTGTGCTAGTAATACAATGCGTTTATTAGAGAGGTAGGCATATAAAATTATTAGGAAATAATACCAAGGACTTAGTCGGCTGGATGAATCTTGAAATAAGCCACCGACGCCAATAAGCACCTTGGATTGAGAGATAAACCTGAGATGCTCCCACAGTGAGTTCTTGCGAGATAATCTAGGGCAATTTTCGCCTAGATGTGTTTCTACTATAGAAGCTAAGAGTTCGTCACCGTAATTACTGAAACCAAGGTAGCCCAAAATCAAATGCACTAGATTAAATATACAATCTAAACCTATTCTCAATCATGTAATACTTATTATTGTGGCTTTATTCCACTATAATTTCTATCGTGCCTGCGGACTCTAAAATTCGTGTATTTTCAATCATTGCCCACATCGACCATGGCAAGTCAACTCTTGCTGATCGTTTGTTAGAGATCACCGGTACTATCTCCAAGCGTGATATGCAAGCGCAGATTATGGACTCTATGGATATAGAGCGTGAGCGTGGTATCACTATTAAACTTAATATGGCGCGTATGCAATACAAGGGCTATACGCTGAATTTAATTGATACACCGGGACATGTGGATTTTACTTATGAAGTATCTCGTTCTTTAGCTGCCTGCGAAGGCGCACTATTAGTTGTGGATGCCACTCAGGGAGTGGAAGCGCAGACACTCGCTAATGTCTATTTAGCAATGGAACATGATCTCACTATTATTCCTGTAATTAATAAGATAGATTTACCGAGTGCAGATGTAGAACGTGTGAAGCAGGAGATCGAGGAAATTATTGGACTTGATTGTTCTGATGCGATAGAGGTGAGTGCTAAGTCTGGATTGAATATTGATAAACTCTTAGACGCTATCGTAGAGCGGATTCCACCAGCACCATGTGATGTCAATAAGCCACTTAAAGCATTGGTGTTTGATAGTCATTATGATTCGTACCTAGGGATTGTTGCTATGACTCGAATCCTTGAAGGTAAAGTTTCTCGATTAGAAGATATCAAGTTCATGCAAGCGGGTAAAAAATACCAGGTTACAGAGCTTGGCTATCGCACTCCTAAGACTATTGTTGAAGAGCTTAAGGCTGGTGATGTAGGTTATATCGCTTGTTCTATTAAAGAGATCCAGAATATAGTTGGTGACACCGTTACATCTGTTGCTAATCCTGCCTTGGTTCCTGTGCCTGGTTATAAGCCAGCCATGCCAGTAGTATTTTGCGGACTCTATCCTGTGGATAGTAATGAATATGAGGATCTTAAAGAAGCTCTATCTAAATTAAAGCTTAACGATAGTTCTATAAGTTATGAACCAGAGAGTTCTAAGGCTTTGGGTTCTGGATATCGTTGCGGCTTCTTAGGTATGTTGCATATGGAAGTAGCTCAAGAGCGCTTGGAGAGAGAATATAACTTAAACCTCATCACTACTGCTCCTAGTGTGATATACCGGGTTTATAAAACTAATGGAGAAGTTGAACGCATAGACAATCCAAGTAAGCTACCTGATCCTACTTATATCGAGCATATAGAAGAACCCTACGTGAAGCTGAACATAATGCTGCCGCAAGAATATGTCGGTGCCATTATGGAGCTATGTCAAGAACGTCGTGGCATGTTTAAGGACATGAGTCATATGAATGTAGGTAGTGCTGCATCTAGAACTAATCTTCATTATGAGATACCGCTTTCTGAGATAGTTACGGACTTCTTCGATCAACTCAAGTCTAGATCTAAGGGCTACGCTACTATGGACTATGAAGTCTCTGAGTATAAGAAGAGTAACCTTGCGAAGATGGATATCTTACTTAATGGTGAGAAGGTGGATGCGCTGTCGGTGATTGTGTTTCGTGACAATGCTCATACTATTGGTTCTAAATTAGCTGTGAAACTTAAGGAAGTTATACCTCCACACATGTTTGAGATCCCTATACAAGCCGCTATCGGTGGTAAGATCGTCGCGCGTGAAACCGTACGTGCTCAGCGTAAGGACGTACTAGCTAAATGTTATGGTGGTGATATCTCTCGTAAGAAGAAACTTCTCGATAAACAGAAGAAGGGTAAGAAGCGTATGAAGAACGTTGGTTCAGTGGAACTCCCTCAAGAAGCGTTTATGGCGATATTGAAGTTAGATTAACCCTAGCTTTTAAGTTATATACAAATGATTGTCGTCCACTGCTTTTATAAAGCTTGTTGTAATGGACTGTTTCTAAATACCTCTCCGAGAATCAAAGTATGGAAACGACCACTAAGCCTTATTGTAAGACAACGTGAATATTTGTTACCCCAGCTTGTTCCTCAAGATAGACTTCTACTTCCCTATTACTTAAGCTGATATGATCTAGATAGTGTGAGTTATTAGCAGCCAACTTAACATCATTTGATAATTCCTCAAATCTTGCTACTTGATCAGGCTCAACATAAGAGGAATCTAGTAATGCATCAGCTATAAGTGACACGGGCTTCCCCTCATCTGTATGTTCATATTGACTAACTTCAGGGAGAGGGCGTATTTGCAACCTTCTTCCGCCATTAAATTCTTGCGGACTAAAAAATGCTAGACCCCCAGCGACACCTTTTTCTCCTTCAATTTTTGTAATTAGTTTCACTAGTTCACTGACAGTTCTTACCCTCTCACCGTGTATTTTACTCAAACCAGATTGACCATCGACAGGCTTTAAGGTAATTCCTGGCTGCTTTGCTTGTTCTTTGCCAGATGCATCAGCTTTAGTAATCCTTACCTCAGGATCTCTATTTGTAATTGGTTCGGGTTTCATTTTGTCTCCTTTTGGCTTTCTTAAATTAAGTGATGAATTAGTATGTTATCATGACCGGTGTATTATGTCAATACCGACTGACTGTTTTTTACGATCACTAGCTTCAGTTTGAAGATAGGAGCGATAAAAGCTAATCCACAAGAGGAGTTTAGTTGTATTTGATAAATTTGGAATTTTAAAAATCTTCACAGTTTTAGGTGGTTTCAGTCATGGCTGTCTTCGGGCTTTGGATAAAAATTAGTTGACTTGGCTCTAAACACACCATTTGTAATCTGTGGATTCATTGAAGCAAAGATTTTAGTTGCGATTTTGTGAATAATATTTCTCCTAAATATTTAGCCCCTTCTTTGGTTAAGTGGCTTCCGTCATAAGCAATTAAGTCTCCTTCTGGAGTAAATAGCGGACATTTAGTTTGATTCACGACGCAGACCAATTCTTCTTGATTGATAAATTGGTTGGCTGGGAGTGTCTTGGACATAATGTTATTGGTGACTAGTTGTTTAGAATTGCTGATATCTTTTCGCAGTTGCAATCTTTCTTCAAGGCTTAGTTTGGTTAAAGAACGAAAATGAACTTGTCCAAAATATTTCGTGCCAATAACAAATACTTGTTGAGAGTCTTTGAAATTTAGATTGTGAATGGTTTGTGGTAAAGCTTTTACGCTCCAAGCCTTCCAGGCTGAAGCAAGAATAATAATATCTGCTTCTTTCATTCTGGGACTTTCTTTTAATTTCTTCTGCATTTTTTCGCAGATTTTTCGATTACTAATGTTGATATGTTCATTTATAGGGCCTGCATAAACTTGACAAATGGCAGGGATTTTCATTGTACGAATTTGGTCTTCTGGCAAATAATTGTTTTCAAAAATTTCATTGATAAAGTCTTGAGAAAAACTGTCACCTATAATCAATATCTTTCTCTGATTGTTTTTTATGAAAGGAGCATCTAGATTAACTGCTTTAGTGTACACATAGCGCCCAGCTTGTTTTTTATTAGACCAGCGTACCCATTCTTCTGCAAATCTTTCTGGGAAACCTTTATTAAAACAAACTATTAGCCCAATTGTCATAAATAGCAGGGTGCCAACAATAGAAAAATATAGAATTTGTTTCTTCGTTATGATTGCTTTGTCTCGAAACGGTTTCTCAACATAGCGCCAACTTAAATAAGCTAAGCCAAAGGTCAATAAACACAGAGCAGGTAAGCTAGGTTGGTAATTTTCATAAGCAATCCTTACAAAAGCAAATAATGGTTGATGCCAGAGATAGGCACTATAGGAAATAAGTCCAATACCAACAACCAAAGGAAGGGAAAGTAATTTAGTGACAAATGTTTCTTTATTAGCAAAAGCAATTATCAAAGCAGTTCCAAGCGTTGGGAGTAATGAGTAAGTACTGGGAGTGGGTATTTTTTGGCTAAAGAAAAATATCGAATAAAAATAAATAACAATCCGATTAACGAGCAAATGTTGTTGATTGTTTGATTTAATCTTGCGTGAACTGGTTTCTCTAAAGAAACAAAAGCAATCATTGAGCCAATCAATAATTCCCAAGCTCGACTAGGAGCTAGAAAAAAATTCATTGTAGTATGTCCATTTGAGTAAAGCCATTCACTTAGAATCAGAGACAAGATAGATGTTATAAGAATCATTGTGAAGAGCTTTTTAATTCCTAATTTCCATAAAAAACTTAAAAGCAAAGGGAACAGTAAATAAAATTGCTCTTCAACGCCCAAACTCCAGGTATGTAGTAAGGGTTTAATTGCAGCTTCGTCATCAAAGTAGCCGCCATTCTTCCAGAATAAAAAATTAGATAAGAAAATTACTACTGCTATTAAACTTTTTGAAAAATCAACCAACTGATGTGGCATCATTAGAAACCAAGCAAAGGGTAAGCAACAGAACATCACTAAAAATAAAGCTGGCAAAATACGTCTGGCTCTACGTTCATAGAATTGGATTAATGAAAATGTTTCAGTTAGTTTAGCTTCAATGATAATAGAACTTATTAAATAACCGCTAATAACAAAGAACATATCAACACCAACAAAACCACCCTTAAAGTATTTAAAGCCAGCATGACTAAAGATGACAGCAAGTACAGCAATCGCTCGTAATCCGTCTATTTCTGGGCGATACTGTAATTTTTCAGAAGTAGGCATTTGGTCAATTATAACCAGAATTAGTATTTAATATGGATAAAGCTTTTTGTTAACCACTAAACGCCAAATTCTCAACACCTTTAAGTAAATTAAAATCAGCATCATAGCTGTAAACTTGTTTGATCTTAAATTTGTGAATAAGTGCGAAGCTAGTTGCATCAACAAAACTTAACTTATAATCAGAGAAAATTTTAATTAGTTCAAGAGCAATATCTCTGTCATTATTAGTTACCTCAATAATTTTAATAAGTTTTTCTGATAATAATTTCTTGCCAACAATATAAGCTAATTTTGAATTAACTTTATTAGTTAAGAAATTCAATGTTTCTGCAATAACATCAGTACTAGTGCATAACTTAAACTTACTGAATTTAGAGAAGAAATCCATTGTTCTTGCTGTAGTAGCATCTTCATCTATAAATGATGAAACTAATACATTAGTGTCTATAAAAATCACTTAATTCTTTTCCCCCATATAACAGCTCATCTATATTTTCTGCATAGTTTCCTGGTGGTAATCCTTTAATAATTCCACGTAACTCATTGAGTGTTTTCATTTTTTCTTCAACTTCCTTGTCTGATAGCTCAGCATCTTTTGACTTGGATTTTTTCTTAAAAGATTTGTGTTCACCTAAAATAAGCATTATTTCAGCAACTATAGTCCTATGATTGGCCTCACTTAACGATTTGATGTAATTATAACCATTCAATGGTATGCGAATTGATTTATACTTAGGATTTCCACTCATGCATGCATTATGCCACAAATGTAGTATCACCGTCTAAGTCCTTACTTTAAGCCATTATTAGCCAATACCCCTAATTCCCTATACAATGAACATATATCCTTATGTTAGAGCTGTACATATTTAATAAAGAATCTGCCACTAAGGATGGTTTAGCTAATTGGGATACTGAGGCAAGTGAGGTACTTACTAATACACTTAGTTTTAACTTAGATCGTTTCAAGTTTAAGGATGCCTCCCAACATATACTCTCTGAACTAGCTCAAGAACTTAATTCACTGTATAAGGAAACCGACGAAGTTAAGCGTTTCTTTGAAAAACTTACTAGTAGCTCAATTGAAGTAGAGATGGTGGACGATTATCATCACTTGCTTTGTTATGACTCCGAGTGTGAGGTGCTGATTCTTGATTCTAAGATTCGTACTCAATTCGCACCGCTTTATCTATGGGCAGTTTATTATACGCTGTCACGTAAGATTAAATCAGAAGATGAGATCTTTGCTGAAATGTTTGAGTTTTTTGCGTCGTTTAATTATAGAGCGATAGACGCCTTAATTAAATATATAGAGAGAGATCATAGTGGTCCTAAGACTTACGATGCCGGGGGACATTTATTAGTTTATTTGAAGAAAATTTATCAGGTGATTCTTGATAGACAAGATTCTATAACTTACTCCCATGTGGATGCTTTTTTGGTTACTCAGATCCTGCGTAATCGCTCTCTAGTAGGACGTTTGCCATTTGATGTGCAAGCTTTTGAAGAGATTGAATCTCGCTATCGTAGTGAGGCATTTTCTTCAGAAGCTTGTCAAGAATACTTTGAGGCTTATAAATCAAGCTTCGATCATGAGTTTGCTAAGAAATATTATGAGCAATTAGTACGAGCGCTTAAGATCATTGGCTTAGGGCTAGTCGCTCAAAGAGGTTCTCGTGTAGCTCATGAACAAGGACCTATACTAATTAATTCTGGATCACTAAAGATTAGCGATGAGTTTGAAGTTAAAATTAGGAAGTTCAGATCTTCTACTATTGAGGCTGTCTCTAAGCTTGAAGATGCTGCGAGTAAGTTTTTTGAATCTAGAAATTTATTTTCTAAAAACCTGCTGAATATTAATCTTAACTTGGATAATTTACTTTATCTTTGTTCACTTAAGACTGTTCGGGCTAATAATAAATCAAGCCTGCGTCTCTGTCCTAGAGCGCGTTTTGATAAGGCGATCTTAGAGTTTAAGGCAAATATTGAGGACTATATTAATTTGTTGATTAACAAGGCTCGTGAGCATAAGTCTATTAAGGAATTTTATGTACCCTTCTATGATTTGGTAAGGATTCACGAGAGACAGTTACTGAATATTGTTCTTGATCTAGAGGATTTGGTTAATTCTAGTCCGGAGATTAAGCAGAATGCTGTCATATATGTGCAGCGTCCGAGTTCTAGATCTGGACATTTCATTCCGAGAATTCTAATGGGACATAATCTTTATATAGAGACTGACGAAGATTCTGAGAAGCATCGTCTTAACGCTATTCCTTATAATTTTGTTTGCCCAGAGTTTGATTATATTGCGCAAGGTATTGATTCATTCTTCGAGAATGCTTCTATCTCTATAGTGACAGATCATAAGACTGGTAAACCTAATATTAAGTGGGAGAACGCCGAGGATTTAGCCATCAGCTTGGCGCCTGGTATGTATAAGGCTATCAGGGCAGCTCAGCTGCAAGGTAAGCGTTTTCATTATCAGCTAGAGACTACCTTATTTGGTCCTTTGATAGAAATTTTCTTAGCTATTTTAGAGAACGAGATTAGTAATGTAGCCAGTATCGCAGAGTCGGTCAATGCTCAACGTTCAACAGGGCTTGGCTTACAAATGATGCTTGGACTTCCTGATGCTGAGAGTTCTGCTGTGGATAAATTATTGCGTAGCTATAAAGCAGAGATCATGGAAGCTGCTGAGTTTTGTTTTAAGTATTATTTACTTGAAGATGAAGTACAAAATTACATGCTTCTAGAGAAGCTAGATAGAGAGACGGCTAGCTTTGAGATGATACTTAATCTTAGAGATGTACAGAAGGATATTGCGAAGTATTGTTTACTGAAGCGCTCAGCGAAAGGATCGGCAATAAGCATTGAGCAATTCTTAGCTTGGGCGGCAGGGATAATGAACGATACTACGCTCAGTGCTAAGGCTAGAGCTGAGGCTATTAGCCAAGAGCTGGATAAGCATGTGACTAATGCTGACGCTAAGATTTTTGTGAAGAAGTATATCAGATACCCAGAATCTACTGCTAGAAAGGAATACTTAGCTGCTAATCCACAGACTGACAGAGTCATAGTTACTAGTAATAAATCTATCACTGACGCTGATTACTATTTTGATTTAACCGTAGCTCCTAGTCGTATAGATTTTGGTAAGCATGTAGTGGCATCTATTACTACATTGATGGGGCGTATGTTGGGAGCTAATGATCCTGATGCACTTATTAAAGGTAAGGAATATATAGATTACGTTTCCAGAACTCAGAATAGTTTGTTTGAAACTGCTGCTGAAGCTGGCTCTGTGAAGGTGATAGAGAATACTTGTCGGGCTATTCAATATTCTAAAGCTATAGCTTTTCAAGGTGTGTTTCAATCCTTCGCTATAGATGGCGCTTTAGCTCGCTCTACTATTAATTCTCGTAATACTAAGGCTGCTGGTATCCATATTATGGAATACGGTACCATGGCTTCTACGGGCTACTGTATAACTAAAGAACCCTTGTTTATTCTTTTAGGCTTGGCTATTAACTCTGATTCACTGCTAGATCAATTAGGCGTGGAGACTGATGCTGCTAGAGCTGAGCTAAAGAGTTTAATGCAAGAATTATTAGCTTCTAAGAACAATTTTATTTCAAGCTTGGATTGGCAGTTGCATATTTACGAAGAATTGAGCGAATCTAAGGTTATACAAAAGTACTTAGCTAATCCAGATTATAAATGGCTACCTAATTTACGTTCAATGATAGCTTTATTTAAGTATGCAGCTGCTGGTTCGGATGATGATGCAATGTCTAAGGCTTATGCAAGTCTTGCAAGTAAGCTTATCGAGTATTCGCGCATTATTAATGAGACTGGGATTATTCAACGTATTCAACTGATGAACTCTGCTATTAGGCGCGCTAAGCTCAAACTCAATGTAGATAAGGCTTATAAGGATATAAGAATTATCCTTAATGCTTCTTATAAGGGAAATGTTTCTGATGAAAGAGAGAACGCTAATCAATATCTTATGGCTTTGCTCTTGCACCAAAGACAATATCTTAAGAATGTCTCCATGCCCGAAGTAGAAGCTTTGGTAGAGTATCAAATTAAAAATTATAGCTTGCCTAAGGAGATAAGAATATTTGATCCATTAGTTGATCCTGAGGTATTTATGGGAGGGGAGTTGAAAGCTCGGGCTGAATCTAGCATCCAAAAATTAGTGACTTTGAAGTTGAAGACCCCACTTACTAAAGACGTAATAGATGCCTGTGTTATCACCTACGGATCTAATGTTCAAGATTGGCGTATTCTGAGTAAGCGTCTGGCAGAGCTTGATAGTAGGGAAAGAGCTGAGATCGAGTCTGAACTGAATCAACTTGCTGCTGATATCAAGTATCTAGAGACTTATACTAAGGGATTCTTGAAGGATCCTCTGATCGCGTTTCAGGGTATTGATGTTATTCAACTTAATTCAGATCATGATGAGTTGATTCATAGTCTTGAGGATTTAGTGAAACTGCGTAATTTAATGAGGATTGGTAACGCTGATTCTTTATTGGTGTTAGTGGATAATCCTCAGCAAGCTAAGAGACCCTTCCTTGACTATGACAAGGCTTTAGAATGGATGTCGCTTGGTGGCAGTATTGCGTCACACCTTATTGCTGAAGATGTCTATGAGAAATGGCGAGCTAATATTGATAAATCTAGTGCATGGGCTAAGTTGTTTATTCAGAAACTAATTTATAGGGAGAAGCTTAGTGCTACTGAACAAAACGAAAATCAAGAATACCAGGATATTAACAATCAAGTGCAAGCTATTTTCACTGAAATGAAGTCTAGGGCTGACTTGGATAGGGATTTAGTTATACAAAAATTCCATGAAGCTCAGGAGATGGGAGCCTCTGCTAAGTCTCTGAAGCGTTATAGTGAATGGATTCAAGCCCTGTCTAGGATTGGTTCTTACTCTGATACCAGCGAGGTGACTTTTAATGATTGGTTGATTCTTGGTGGTAGATGGGTGATTAACGGACAAGAGAGGTCTGCGATTAATTTTATTGTTGATTTATTTGAGAAGTCTTATGAACTTAGAAGTCTTGGTAAGCGTGGCTTTGAATTGATGGATTTATTTATTGCTGCTGATGAGCCACTTGAGCTAGAGGCGAAAGTGAGAATTCTTGAGAACGCAGGCTCTACTAAAGAAGCCGATCTGTTAGTTAGCTCTGCTGCTGATAGTCTGGAGTATAGAGCACAGATGAGTAAGGCTTCTCATGGCATTCTAGTAAGAATGCAGGAATATGATAGTCTGCAGGTACCTAGCTCAATTGAGGAAATAGAGAAGGTTTGGGATAGATTGATGATAGATTACATCGATAAGCTCAAGTCTAAGTCACCTAGTATTAACGATCTGAATATTTTACTGGGACGTTTGTTTAAGGTTCTAGAGACTCTGGCTTCTAAGTTTACTAATCTTGATTCTGATCTTAGCCTTGCTGTGAAGAATTTTATTAAAATTCGTGAGGCTGATAACCTATCTCTAATAGAAATCTTTGGTGATCATAAGAAGCATGGAGGAATCTTCCAGAAGTTGGCTGCGAAGGCTGAGGATCTAGCTCCACTCTCTAAACTTGGTGAGATGTTTATAGATTGCTACTTAATCATGCTTACTCTTGGACTAGAAGATGAAAATGAGGTTATAAATAAACTAGCGATCTTCTTTGATCAGTACTTGAATGTTCATGAAGAAGACTATCCACCTTATATGTTCCACAGTCTCTGTGCGGGTTCTAGCTATGGATTCAATCAAACCTATTACTTAGAACCCAATCTAAGAACTAAGATGTTTAAGCTTGCTTGTAAGGGTGGTATTCATACTTATAAGATTCTGCATTACTTACTGTCACATAAATCTATACTGAAATATAGTAATCAAGAATATCGAGATTCAGTAATTGGTGACTACGATAACGGTATGATAGCTATCGGTTATCAACATGAAGGTATTTGTATTGAAGAGCGTTTCTGGGACTGTATGAGAGCGCTAAGAAACTTCGTGCGTAATTACCACGATAAACATCCTTTACCTATAATTCTTAAGAGCCAAAACGCTACTGTTACTAAGCTCTTCCGTTATGGAATTGATGATGATATTCATTTAGTTTGGATTGCAGGCCTATCTAATATTGGTAAACACTCATGGGACTTGAACTGTGTACTTAGGTCACCTCTCTTAAGAGACTATCCTAAGATTGATTCACAGAGCGGGATTCGATATGTCAATATTTCAGTATTCACTCCTTATCTGACTAATGAAGGTGAGATCAAGCAAATATATACGGCGTTTAGACCTGAGATGATAGAAGAACAGAAGCTTAAATATATCGCTCCTTTCTCTGCTGAGTTTCGTCATCCTCTATACGCTGATAAGCAATATCCGGGACATAATGGCAGCTATATTCTTAACAGTGAGGGATTTGTGCATGCTCTGGTTAATTTAGATCCTGAACTTAAGTCTTCTAATAAACTTACTTTACCTAAACCTAATATTATTATGTCTGCTCATACTCATCCTCAGTACATTAATGGGTTCACAGCTGAGCTGAAGATCCCGGAAGTATGGTCTATGCTTAGCATGGAACAGATGTATTCTAAGACTGAGTTACCTAAGATACTTGATGAAATCCATATGGAGAGCCTAGTTCAGATTGAGTTCTACCAGAAAGAGTTTGAATCGAAAGAGAGTTTGGAGAAAGGTTTCGATAAGCGAATTGAAGCTAGAAATTCTGCACATATAGATTATTGGTTGCTTAAAGCAAGTAAGGACTCTGGTGGACGTGGTATCAGCGGTAAGGTGAGCCTTGCGCATGATAGGGCAGAGATGATTGATTTCATTTTTAATAAAACTCGCACTGATGATTTGGTTATGCAGGAATTTGTGCCGAATAATGCTCGTGCGTTTATCAATCCTGAGTTTGCTAAGAAAGTAGAGGATGCATTTGTGGATTCAGGGATTAAGATTGATAAGACCACTCCTTATGAACAGATTTTCTTTGCGATGAGAAGTTTCCAGAGTATGGGTGGTATTAAGGGTTATCTATTCTCTGCTAATGTAGGTTCTGTGACTGTCAATGCCGGTCAGGGAGCGAAGATGTTCTATGGCGAGCCGATCTATATTATGCCTCTATACCTCGCTGGTAAAATACAAAAACTACTAGACGAGCAGGGTGAGATGATACTCAAGGAGGCTATTCCGAAACACGCACTTAAGTTTGCTCATGCCCATGATATACCTATAGTGAAAAATAATATAGGTACGGACAATTGTTATATGCTCAATGGTTTGTTCGATTACATCCCTTATATTTATGTGATGCGTGAGAATAATAAGTTTAAGGTTATCTGCGAGGATAATAGTTATGGTGGATTGGACTATTACTATAGTTATTTTGGTGAGAAGATTCTACTTGCAAGTGCTAGGTCTCATAAAGAATCACTTGATGCTATAGAGAAGGTACTTAAGGATAGTGCGAATGGAGAGCGTCAAGGAGCTGAGGACTTGATTGATATAGACCTGGCTAAGATTGAGTTTAATAGTGGATTAGGACAAGCAAACCTGTTGCAGCGCACTATAGAAGAGATGGCGCCACAGAATAAAGATCTATTCTTGGAATGGACTGAAGATTTAGGAATGCTTGGGATAGCCTCGCAGATAGCATCTCGTAGTTAGCCAAAGACATTCTTCAACAGACTATTCCTAGATACCACACTTAGTGGATGTATTGGCTTGTGTCCTTCAATGACATCTCTTATTTTTGTATCCATGGCTTCTAATAGAGCCTTGTCTAGATCATGTTCTTCAAATATAAGTTTGCGGAGTCTCTCTAATTCAGGTGATTTGTCTTTAGCATCACGACCTGGTTCTAGCATGTCTGCAAGATAGACTATCTTGGCAGAACTGAGCATGTTAATGGAACCAAGAGTATGATCACGCACTGCTAATAATATTGCTGGATCCAAGATATCATATTCTTCTTCTATCCAAGCCGCTCCGACTCTAGCGTGTAATGTATTTGGACTTTGTCTGTCCTCATCATATATTTCTATGCCATAGAACTCAGCTAATTCAAGTAACTCATTAGCTTTGAGTTCTTTGCAACTATCGTGTAACCAGCCGGCTAATTCTATCTTCTTAAGGTATTCATCTGTGAGTTCAGATTTGTATTTAGGATTATTGCTTATTGCTTTTGCAAATGTGATAGCAGTTCCAGCTACAGATTGAGTATGCTCAAAACGGTGTTTGGATAAGCGTGCTTTAAGATCTTTTTTAATTGATTCTAGATCAAGCATAAAAATTAAAAACTACGAATCCCTATATAAATGTAGAAGATCCCCATAAGGGCTAGCACTGCAGCAGAGATCTTAGTAATTACATCATGATTAGCCTTGAACCAATGTAACTGCGTAGTAAGTCCAGTGAATAAACTTGCAGTGAAAATAATCGCTGTATAACCAAGTGAATAACCAAACATGAGAATGATGCTCTTTATCGTTGAACCTAGGTTGGCAGCGATACTTACAACGCTTACTAGGACTGGGCTAGAACAAGGCGAGCTTACTAAAGCAAATACCAAGCCAACGATAAAGGGATGGGACTCAGGTACTTTAGTGAAGAGTTGCGGTAAAGGTAACTTAATAATATGGGCAAGGCTTAATGCCATAAAGAAAATAAGAACACCTACTGATAAATTGATAAAAGCCTTGTATTCGGTGAATACTGCAAATGCAAAACTACCGAAAACTCCGAGCAGAGTGAGTACAAAGGCTACTCCTAGGACAAATGAACCTGCTTTTTGGAAGGCTTCTAGCTTATTCTTGATATCAAGCGTTCCGATATAAGCTAAGTTAAGCGGTAATAACGATAAAATACAAGGCAACAGACTGGAGAGTAGACCTCCAAGAAATCCCAATGTGAGCAGAAACATGAAAGGAGCTTCTTTATTATTAGCAAGCAGCTCAGTGAATTGACTTTGATAGCTCGATAGAACTTCTTCCATAAGAGTATTTTAACACTTATATGGGCGATTTACGGACAAGTCGATTATACTTTCGCTAAATTACTAACTTGCTCTGTTAAGGCTGGTACTACTTCAAAAAGATCAGCAACTATGCCGTAATCAGCTTTTTTGAAAATTGGTGCTTCAGGATCTTTGTTAATAGCAACAATTACTTTACTAGAACCCATTCCTGCAAAGTGTTGTATCGCACCAGAGATACCACAAGCTATATAGAGGTTAGGACTTACTACCTTACCGGTCTGTCCTACTTGCATACTATGTGGTGCGTAACCGCTGTCAACCGCTGCACGAGAGGCTCCTACTGCGGCACCTATCTTAGAAGCAAAGCTTCTGAGTATAGAGAAGTTTTCTGAGTTACCCATAGCTCTACCTCCTGAAACTATGATACTAGCTTCAGTTAATGGCACTTCTTTAGTAGCAGATTTCTGTACTTCATGTACTTGAATCTTAGAGCTAGAGCTCGGTGTCACTGTTACCACTTCAGCTGCAGACTGTGGTGTAGACTGAGCTTTAACGTTGTTTGGTCTGAAAGTTATAAATGATTTACGACCTTCTTTTAATTTACATTGAACTAAAAGTTTATTTGAATACATGCTTCTAGTCACTTCATGAGAATCTTTATTGTATCCAAGGCAATCTGTTGCTATGTTAGAAGTAGTTTTAGCTGCTGCTAATCCTAGTAAAGCTTCACCATCAACTGAGTTGTTAGCCAAGACTAGATCAGGATTCTCTGTTGTGATAACTTTTAAGAACTCTGCCAAGAATAAATCACTTCTGAAAACTTCAAACTCTGAACTATCTATTAAATAAACTTTGCCAGTACCAATCTTGCTCGCTTCACTGGCAGCATTGCTGGTATTAGCTCCAAATACTGTTGCCACTACGTTAGCTGCGCCTGCAATTTCGGCAGCGTACTTTATTATTTCCTTGGAGGCTGAACTTAGATTTCCATCACTTAGTTCGGCGAAAACTAGAATTTTGCTCATGGGTAATTTATGCCCAACTTGCTTCTTAATTAACTTCTCATTAATTTAGCGATTATTCGGACTTTATTGGGTTTTATAATGCTTTTTGTGGCATAAATACTGAGTAGTAAAGTATAATACTCCAGTGGTGTCAACACAAAATACAGACGATTTTTACAGTTTATTGGGAGTTTCTCGCACAGCTGACGAGAAAGAGATTAAATCTGCGTATAAACAAGCTGCCAGAAAATACCATCCAGATAATAAAGAGACTGGTAGCGAAGAAATGTTTAAGAAGTTAGGAGAGGCTTACGAAACTCTCAAAGATCCTCAGAAACGTACTATTTACGATCAATACGGCAAGGAAGGTCTTAAGGGTGCTGGAGGTTTCGGTGGAGGAGCAGGTTTCAGCGGTGCTGAAGGCTTTGAAGATTTAGGTGATATATTTTCGAGCTTCTTTGGTGGTGGAGCAGGTTTTAGTTCATCTCGATCTAGTAGAGGTAGAAGAGCCACTAAGGGACAGGATCATGTCGTAGACATAAGTTTAGAGTTCTTAGATCCAGTCAATGAACTTAAGAAGAAGATTAGATTTAATCCTTTAGTCACTTGTTCTACCTGTGATGGTAAGG
>CAYPGT010000029.1:2372-7920 GCA_964410425.1 uncultured Gammaproteobacteria bacterium | reverse complement strand
AAGAAGAAGATTAGATTTAATCCTTTAGTCACTTGTTCTACCTGTGATGGTAAGGGTGCAGAGAAAGAATCTGATGTAACCACTTGCAATACTTGTAAGGGTGCTGGACAGGTAAGTTCTGTGCAGAACACTATCTTAGGGCAAATTAGACAAAACATGACTTGCCCAACTTGTGCTGGTAGCGGTAAGACTGTTACTAATCCCTGTACTGCATGTAAGGGTAAAGGTTTACGCAGAGAGAATAAAGAAGTGGAAGTGAATATTCCTGCTGGTGTCTATGATGGAGCTAATATGAGGCTTGCAGGTATGGGAGATGCTGGTACCAATGGAGGACCTCCCGGTGATATTTACCTAGCGATTCATGTTAAACCCCATGCTAAATTTCAACGCGATGAAGCTAATATATATTCAGAGATAGAGATTGGTTTCCCTGAAGCCAGCTTAGGGACTACGTTAGAAGTGCCTACCTTGCGTGGTACTAAGAAGCTTGAGATTAAGGCTGCTACTCAATCAGGTGAAGTGATAACTCTTAAGGGTGAAGGTATGCCACGAGTTAATAATCCTAGTCGTCTTGGTGACCACTATGTGAAGGTCAAAGTTACGACTCCAAAGAATTTAACTGGAGCAGAAAAAGACCTCTTGAAAGAGTTACAGAAACTGCGGCATGGCAGAGATATAATAGTTTAGTCACGCGCCTGTAGCTCAGCTGGATAGAGCACCAGTTTCCGGAACTGGGGGTCATGGGTTCAACTCCCTTCAGGCGTGCCATTTTTATAATACTCCAATACCACTATTACTTCTCTGTATTTGTTCTCGTAATTGCTCTAAAGTTGCGCCTTCAATTATTTCACCAGTAGTAGTATTTTCAAACTTGAAATTTTTACCATGCTTCAAAAACTCAGATCTTATTCCAGCTTCATAAGCATTCGGTTGTCCATCAAGGTGACGAACTTCTATATCAAAAGTTAAAACGGCTGGTGTATCAAATCCAACCCTTGAATAATTACCGTAATACTTTAATCGTGAATATGGCTCATCGTTTGGATGTACTTGAATACCTTTTGCTCGCTGATGTTCCAAATTATATCCCTCATGCTGACCAAGCAATATTAACTTCAAGAATCTAAAACCTCCTCCATGTGAAACATGATAAAGTTCGGAATCGTCTATTTGTTTTTTGTGACTCCAATATTCAGAATAAGAGTTAGCACGTGGTATATCGGCATTAGTTTGTTTACTATTTTCAACGTTTTCTATTATTGAATTCCTTCTTTGTTCATTGCTTTTGAAAACATCAAGAATAGCCTTATCATCAAAATCTTTATCTGGACTATTACTATACATTAATGGAAGTCCACAGTTTTTATCATTAAGTACTACATATCTTTGAAATAGCATATCTTTGAATTGTTCATCATTGACTAAAGTTTGAAATTTTTTCTGTTGAAGGAGTTTTTCCATGTTACTCAAAAAATTATCACTATCCATAGTAAGCATACGTCTATATCTCTCTAATTTAGCTGCTTCACATATTAGAAGACTTTTTCCTCCTTCTTGTAACTTTCTGTTGAGAGTAATAGATCTAAGTACTTCTCGTTGATCTGGTGTTAATATTGGCACTCGGTTTATTTCCTCTAAGGTTGCTAATTGTGTCAGGCGACAAGCAGTTCCATTATTAGGAAACTCCTTTAACGCTGTTAATCTTGCAATCTCATAAGGTTCTAACGGTCTACTTAGACTTCTTAATTCAATTAATTCGTGGAGGCTTGAGCCATAGCTAAAGCCATATTCCGAAAACGACATGTAGATACAAAGTAGAGTGATTTTTATTTGTTATATTTGAATTATGCATGAAGTCACCTAAGAGTTTATAAATTAGAGCTTATAACTCAAATATCTTTATGAACTGAGCTATAAACTTGTAACTTATAACTCAAAAAACAGCAAAATATGAGTTATAAAAATTAACCCATCTCAGAAACTTTATCTAAGTGAGTGAAGAAAGTAAAATTCAAACCAACCTTAGTATCATTGGCATCACCAAGAAAAATCATCTTAGTTTCTTGCTTAAAAAAAGAATCCATCTTTTGTAATAATTTTTGAATTGGGTCAAGTTGTGCAAAAAACAGACGCTTAACGTTTTGTGATCCCAGTCCTACCTTAGTCTTATTCATATAATTTTGCCTCTTATAGTGAATATTCCATTTATCATTATTTACCTTATACCTTAAATGGGCTAGTAATTAGGTGTAATCACCTATAAAATAATCGAAAAAGCCAAATGCATTCTATTTGTTATGACGTATAGATATATTCTGCGCTAAAATAGGTATTGCGTATTTCCTTTTGGAATAAGCTGTAATTACATAATAGTAGTTGCAATTAATTGCATAGCTAGGCCTAGACTTTGGCCTGGGTTTGCTTATAAGCACTAACATGATTTCAATCTTGCAGTGCTTATGTAAATGAAAAACATGGCAGAAATAAATACTAACCCTGCTACTCCTGCTGTTACAGTGCCTACTCAACCTACGAGTGTGGCTGTACCAGATATGAACGCTGCTACAAATCAGATCAATGCTACGACAGCTAATACTGCTTCATCGCGTCAATTACCTGATGGTCTATTCACCAATAACACTAATGCTAATCAAGACGGAACGAATACTAAAGCAGCAGATATGAGGCTTCCGTTTTTAACAAGAAAAGCTCAGGCTGGTGTTAGTTTACTGGAGCTGTGTTCAGCAGTACCATTGCTTTTTAGCTCCTTGATTAGTCAAGCTGACACTATTATTGCAGAGGAAGATGGTCATCCAAATAGCCGTTTAATTGGTTTCATCGCGACTAGTATTAAATCTCTTTCAAGCCTTTTCAAGTGGAGCTTTGATAGATTTGTACCAAAAGCCAAAGATGAAAATGATGTAACCGTTAACAAACATCCGTTTATGTTTGATGCTATTTTAAGTAGAATTTCACAGCCAACTTTCGTGAGACAAGTGACCTCATTTATATTTGCAATGCGTAGAGCTTTGTTTTCTTTTTTCCCTAATGTTTTTACTGTTCCAGCTGAAGAGCATGATCCGACCAAGCCTAGTGGTGGGACTGCTTCTGGTTTCAGTACGGCTGTTTTTAGAGGAGCCTCTGCTGTACTAAGTCCCTTTAGAGTTGTATCCTCTTTAATAACAGCAGTTTTTGCTTTACCTTCTAATGCTTTTGGAGCCTTGTTTGCTTATACTGGTGATCAAAAACCCTTTAACTTTACTAATTTCACCTCTACGGTTTCTGATGCTATGTTGCCGGTAACTACTAACTTAAACTCACTATATAAAGTTACTAAGGCATATTTTGATTCATGGTCTTCAAAAAATATGCATCTTGGTTTGACTTTTGATAGATACAATATTAACTTCTTGCATGTAATACAAGGAGTTTTTGGTTCAATACTTTCTGTTCCTTATTTCTTTGGTGCCTTAGCTAAAACTAAAACTATACTCGTAGAAAAAGATGCAAACGATCATTATCTACTAGCTAACCAGGCTCGAGATTTTGTTGGTGCTGTGGCGTTAGAGCTTCAATCTCTGGGATGGTTACGTGGCAATATAGCTACAACGCAAGAGAGAGTTCAAAGTTCTATTAGTAAGTCATTGGATTATGTCCAAGATTTCTCAAATCAGTCTCTTACTAAGTTAATGAATGCTAATTCAATGTTCAAGTCTTTCTTCTCACAGTTTAGACCTGTTGATCTTTCAGGAACCGTTCTTCCAGGGGATTCACCTGAAGTCGTAGAGTCGAGTAACTTAAAAGATAATTATGTCTTTAATGTATTTAAGAAATCGGGATTCTTTGGTGATATGTTCGACATTTTACATCCAATACAGTCTGCTTTAATGTTATTGCCAAATGCTTTTGTTGGTATTAGTGATGACTATGTTCAGGATAATGGAACCAGGTCTCTGAGATGGCTAGATCGTTTAGTTGGTGTTAATTCAGCGATACTTTCTTTGCCTAATTATTTGATTTATGTATTGAAAACCAGAGTGCCACAAATTCTTATTAAATGGTACGAAATAAAACAACGTAAAGCTGATATAGAGGGACGAGATTATGATGCATATCAAGATTTTAATAATCTTATTGAGAAGCTATATAAGATTGCGCTTCCGGGTAGTAAATATACAGCTAGGACGCTTGAAGATTTGGATTTAAGAGTGAGTGATTTCCGCAATCCTATGAGCATTCAATCCAAATTCAAGAAATTAGATAAAGAAGCAACTAAACATGAGCATTCTGTCAAAGCTTCTGAACTAGTCATGGCAATGAGAATCGGTATGAGACACGTTATTGGTACCGGAAGTAAGTTGTTCTTTACTGAACGTGATCCTGAAACTGGATTCACAGCTGAAGAGCAATCTAGGGATAAGGTCTATAATGCTATGGGTACATTCAGTACTAGCATTAGAGGTTTACCGGTTATTGGTTGGATCGGAGCTCCAATCATAGAGACATTTAGATCAATGTATAAGGTTAAGCCAGTAGCTAATCGTAAGAAATTGCAGATAGCTAACAAGCCAACTGGTATGGCAGCTTAAGCTGTGACTAATTTCTCTTGAGCTGCGAAATTAGCTAGGCAAGCGGCTCCTATCATTCCAGAGTCGTTACCAAGTACGCCCTCAATGATGTTCACGTATTCTTTCAGTGCATCTACTACCTTGTCTCTTACTCTTTTATTGAGATTAGGATAGTCAATAAACTGAGCCATGCCACCACTCACTACCACGGCTTCTGGGTCTAAGGTGTTGATTACACCTGCCATACCTAGAGCAAGATACTCATGCCAAGTATTAATTACTTCGATAGCTATCTCATCTCCCTTTTGATAAAGCTCCATAAGTTTATAGTTGTTCATTTCTGGATCAGAGAAAAATAAATGCGCCGTGTTTTGCAAACCTCTTCCTGAAGCATAAGATTCCCAGCAATTCCAAGAACCACAACTACAGCGACGTGACTTCTTGTCATTTAGTTTGATGTGTCCAATCTCACCACCAGCGAAGTGTGCCCCTCTCCATATCTTGTTATCCCAGACTATGCCACCACCGATTCCAGTGCCGACTATAACTAATAGAACAGGGTTCATACCCTTGGCACCACCTACTGTTGCTTCGCCCAAAGCAGCACA
Organism: uncultured Gammaproteobacteria bacterium; assembly: GCA_964410425.1. Lineage (GTDB taxonomy): Bacteria > Cyanobacteriota > Vampirovibrionia > LMEP-6097 > LMEP-6097 > CAYPGT01. The sequence goes on along the minus strand of CAYPGT010000029.1, from coordinate 2,744 downwards.
GTTAGCGTCATTCTCTACTGTTACAGGTAGTCCAAGTCTGCGTTCTAATTCTTTTTTTACTTGAGTACCTTTCCAGCCCTTGATATTGCCGCAGCTTCCTATCATGGTGCCATCATCACTTACTACACCAGCAGTAGAAATGCCCACAGCTTTGATATCGTTTTTAGACTGTAGCTGCTTGACCATGGCTTCCATGGTACTTAGAATTGCCTCTGCATTATTTTGCGGAGTAGCTTCTTTTATCTCTTGATCTTTTAGAAGTTTCCCTCTCACAAAGGGTGCTGCAGCTATCTTAGTGCCACCCATGTCGATTCCTACTGTAATAATATTGTCATCTAAAGGCATGCAGATTAATATATCATTTTGGGATCT
>CAYPGT010000029.1:0-2272 GCA_964410425.1 uncultured Gammaproteobacteria bacterium | reverse complement strand
TGCAATACTGAGAATTAAGAATTTCTTTAGAATCTCAAGATCAGGTTCCCGGGTGTTGTATGTAAATAAGGACTGGAGAAATTCAAGCTTATCAATGAAGATAAGCAAAAGGAGAACAAAATGGAACACGAAGATAAATTCACGATAGAAGAGGCAAGTACTCAAGTAGCAGACGTCAAGAGACAGGAGCTAATCAAGCAGATTGAGTCACTGAAGAGATTTTACTGTGAGATTGGATATGATTCAGATAACATAATGACTATCTTTTCATTGACCCTGTCTTACCTTAGAGGTCATGTCAATCAACTTGTAGTTAAATCATTCTTCGATGTAATGATGAAGCAGTACAAGCTTAGCAACGCTAAGGAGATTGATTTACTCAATTGCTTTGACGAGCTTATTGATCATACTGAACTACTAGATACAAGCAGTTCAGCTACGACAGGACATGGATATCTAGAGGCAGCTTAAGCAGCTACTGCGCCGCAGAGTATTGAAGTGCCTGTAGATTTAAGATCAGCGCAAGATTGAGTAATGCGCTTCGCCATAGAATCTTCTGCTGCTTTAAGGTACGAACGTGGGTCGTAGAGTTTTTTGTTTCCGACTTCACCTTCGATCTTAAGTACACCGTCGTAGTTCTTAAGCATATGGTCAACAATAGGTCTAGTGAAAGCATACTGAGTGTCGGTATCTACGTTCATCTTAATTACACCGTATTCAAGAGTTTCGTGGATGTCGCTGATATCAGAACCAGAACCACCATGGAACACTAGATCCAGAGCGGCTTTAGCGCCGTGTTTATCAGTGATAGCTTTCTGTCCATCTTTAAGAATTGTTGGTTTAAGTTTAACGTTACCAGGCTTGTAGACACCATGCACGTTACCAAAAGTTGCCGCTAACATGAATCTACCACCAATAGCATTAAGTGTTTCATACACAGCTACCATGTCTTCTGGAGTGGTGTAGAGCTTGTCCTTGCCAACGTTGGATGTATCGTGTCCATCTTCTTCGCCACCAACTACACCTGTCTCCACTTCTAAAATAATCTCGCTCTTAGCACATTGCTCAAGCAATGCTTTAGCGATCTTAAGGTTCTCTGCTAATGGCAATTCTGAACCATCAAACATATGAGAGTTGAAGAGGTTAGATTGACCGTTTGCTCTTCTACGCTCAGTTTCAGCGATAAGAGGTTTGAGGAATTTTTCTACTTTACCAGGCTGACAGTGGTCAGTGTGTAGAGCGATCATTACGTTATACTTCTCAGCTAATCTGTGAGCAGCTTCTGCAAGCACGATTGCACCAAATGCCATATCTTTAACATTAAGTCCTGAAGCAAATTCAGCTCCACCTGTAGATACTTGAATAATACCGTCCGATTTAGCATCAGCAAAACCCTTAAGCGCGGCATTAAGACTTACTATAGAAGTAACATTGATGGCAGGATAAGCGAACTTGTTCTTCTTAGCTCTATCCAGCATTTCACAGTATTGTTTGTAATTAGCAATTGGCATTTAATTCTCCTTGTTTTGGGATTGAAACACGTGCAATCCAGCACTATGATTGAGTCTAGCACAAGTAAAGCTTAAGAATTTATGTGGATACTGGAGTCTTAATAAAATATTTATATGATAGCTAAGCTGCTCTTCTTTGCTGCTGAGGCTGGATTCGTTCTACTTTATGAGATTTAGGCTTATCTATTTTTAGGGTTAAATCAGTGTTAGATTGTTCAAGGATCGTAAAGCTGAAAGACGCATTATCTGGTAGGGTCAGGTTGAAGCTTGATTGATTTTTAGCAGCGTAATTTATACCAAAGTGTGCATCACCTGAAGGCTCATTTGTTATTGGTTTGACTTTAGTGTTTGGCTTATACTGACAAGTTACGTTTGCTTGGTTACCTATCGTTGGAAAGATGTTTATTGTTAGATATCTATTACGACTATCAGGTCTAAAATGCATTCTCAATAAGTGTTCACTAGGTGAATTAGCTAAAGAGATTTTTAATCTTACTTGCCGATGAATGTTGAAAGGAAATTTTTCTATGGTAACCTCTCGTTGTTCAGTTGGTTCTGCGGGACTGGGAGTTGTTGGAGCCAAATGAAGAGAGTCTGGAACCTGAGCCATTCTAGGAGGCTGACTGAAACTAAATGGAACTGTCTTTTTTGCTCTATTGTTCCCTGAACTTCCATCTGAAGTCTTTGCTTTAATTCCCAGGTCTCGAAAGCCGTTTTTATCTACGTTTTTCATTGTTATGCGGCTTTTTTGCCTGTACTTG